>JAZNRM010000095.1:0-4805 GCA_045590695.1 Methanobrevibacter sp. | reverse complement strand
ATTATTTAATTTTTTAAAAAATAGTAAAAAAATCTAAAAAAATGTAAAAATTAGAAATAAAAAAGAAAAAAGAAAGGAGAAAAATTATTTAACTTCAGGAACAAATTCGTTATCTTTTTCTCTTTCTGGAATGATCAAGTTAAGAACTACACCAGTAATTGCTGCAAGAGCCATACCTGAAATGGAAACTGACAAGTCACCATGAACAATGGATAATGTAGCTCCACCTAAACCTAAAACCAACATGGTAGCTGCTACAACAATGTTCTTGTTGTTGTTGAAGTCAACATCCTCTTGGATTAAGAGCTTTACCCCATTTACTGCAATGAATCCGTAAAGGAGAATAGCTACACCACCAATTACAGGGTTAGGCATAGCTGCAAGAAGTGCAGTTAAATGTCCAGAGAATGCAAAGAAAATTGCAAAGATTGCAGTTAAACCAATTACATAAATGGATGCAACTCTTGTTAAACCTACAACAGAAGTGTTTTCACCGTAAGTGGTGTTTGCAGGACCACCCATAAATGCTGCAAAGAATGTAGCGAGACCATCACCAAGAAGGGTTCTGTTTAAACCAGGATCTGAAATCAAGTCACGTCCAATGATTTCCCCTAATACCTTATGGTCCCCAACGTGCTCTACCATAGTTACAAGAGCAATTGGAACAATTGTTAAAAGAGCAGCAGGATTAAAGCTATAATGTACAAATGGCACGTAGAAATCAGGTATTTCAAATATGCTGGCTGCAAAGAATCCGGAGAAGTCAACCATACCTAAGCAAGCTGCTACAGCATAGGATACAATAATACCAATCAAGAAAGGAATAACCTTAAGCATTCCCCTACCACGAATAGCTATTACTGCAGTTGTAAAGAATGCAACAAGTGCAACAATAAGGTTATTGATTGGAATTACAGCTTGATCAAGACCAATTTCTTGAATTGCAGTAGGGGCTAAACATAAACCAATTACCATAATCATAGGACCTACAATTACTGGAGGCAATAATCTGTTAATCCATTCATTACCAGTAATTCTGATGATTATAGCAATAGCAACATACACTAAACCTACAACCATTAAAGCTGAGAAAATACTTGACTTACCTCCAATAGCAAATCCAGCAATCATAGGAGCAATAAAAGCAAATGAACTTCCCAGATATACCGGACTTTTATTCCGTGTAGCCGCAACATAAATAAGTGTACCTACCCCAGAAGCAATCAAAGCAACTGGAACAGATAGCACAGGTTCACCAACAGTTGTGTTTACTACAATCGGTACTAAAATTGTAGCACCAAAAATAGCACATAAACGTTGAAGGGACAATAGAATCCACTCAAAAATAGGTGGCTTATCCCATAAATCATAAATCATATCATTATCATTTTCACTCATTATATCACACTATAAACTAAAGAATTAATAATTTAATTAATTAATAGGAATTATAAAAAAATAAATAAATCAATTCAAAATTTATTAATTAATTTATTATCAAATTTATATTTATTAATCCCATTATTAAAACTTTATTAAATAATTTATACATTCATTGAATCTAATAAAATAAATGAATTTTTTATAAAAAATAGATTGAAAATGATAGAAAAATGAACAATTTAAAAATTATTTAATATTAAATAATGAAAAAATGAATCAATTGTAAAAATAAAAGTAAAAAATAGAAAAAATAAATTTTTGGGAAAGATAAAAAAATTAAAAATTATAAAGAATCAATCTTCATTAACAAAATCTTCCAAGGATTTCCCTGTAAAGTGGAAAACATCCCAATCCTTTTCTTCAGCACCAATGGACTTATAGAATTCCTTGCTTGGTTCATTCCATTCAAGACAAGTCCATTCAAATCTACCATAACCTCTTTCCTTTACAATCTTTGCAAGCTCTCTAAGCAATGCCTTCCCATAACCTTTTCCACGATATTCTGGTTCTATGAAAAGATCTTCAAGATGCATATTGACATTTGCAATGTAAGTTGAAAAGCTTAAGAAGAAAAATGCAAATCCTATTTCCTTTCCATCTTCAAGAGCGAAAATAACTTCCGCTTGGTTCTTATCGAAAATCCAATACCTTAAAGCCTCTTCAGTAGCTATTACCTCATCTAAACGATGTTCATAATCAGCTAATTTCTTAATGAATTCCAAAATCAATGGCACATCTTTCTCTTCTGCATTTCTAAATGTTAATTCTGGCATATTAATTCTCCAAACTGATTATAATAAAAAATTTTATAATTTTATTAGAAAATAATTATTCCAATTTAAATAAATTTTCTTCATAGTTTTCTACAAAATATCTTATATTCTTTCTTCCTTTTGTAATGAAACTATGGCCTTCATTTTCAAGCATTTCCTTTTGATATTCAACTCCTCCAGGATATTTTGGATTCAATTCCCCATCCTTTTTAAGAGTTCTCCAAAATGGTATCTTATTATCCTCTCTTTCCTCACTTGCTTGAGCAGCTAATGAAATGAAAATACCTGCAGTCAACGGACATGTAAATTCAGCACCATGTTTCATTGCTAAAAATTCTCTAATTTGACCTGTAGTAATCAGTTTTCCCTTAGGAATCTTAGCCATGATTTCATTGTACTCCAATGGAGGAGCAATCAGCATATCCTCTCCGCCATAACGTTCAATGGATTTCTCATCTGTAACTTTTATAATTTTAGGCATATCTTTAGAATCGTTTAGTTTTTCATTGAAAGTTTTTCTCGCCATAATATCACCAATTAGAACTTTTCATTAAAACAAAAATCTTTAAAATAATTTAACATCACTTCAAAAAGTTAAAAAATTGATGTGTAAATCTTAATTGAACTTAATGGGTTATAAAGATTTCTACTTGTTCTTATATCATAAAACTATTATCCGATCAAGTCGTTCAAAGCCTTTTCAAACTTATCAGTAATCGCTTCCCAATCATTGGACTTGACATACTCCCTTCCTTTTTTGGAAATCTCTTCATATTTTCCCTCATCAAGAATCCTTTGAGCAGTCTCTAATACTTCCTCTGCTTTTTGAACATATTCAATTCCATTTCCATATCCAAATTCCTTGGAGATTCCTGGAAGCTCTGTAGCTATAACCACTTTTTCCATAGCCAAATACTCATAAAGCTTTATTGGAACAATGTCTTGCATGATCTCCTCATCAATATAAGCTGGAAGGAGACAGAAATCAGCAGATGCCAAAAATTCAGGAATCATTTCATAAGGTTGCTTTCCAGTAAGTATTAATTGGTCTCCAAGATCATATTCTTCCTTTATCTGAACCATCTTGTCATAGGCATCACCATCACCTACAATGAGAATCTTCATGTTAGGATACTTTTCCTTGTTCTTTCCAAGCTCAATAGCCAATTCCTTCATACCTGCAAATTCATAGATCCAACCCATAAAGAATAGAACTGTGTCATTTTTATCTATGTGATATGTATTCCTAATATTGGAATCATCAAGTTGTGGGTCAAAGTCATTTAAATCAATTCCAGCATCAATTAAAATGGTTTCATTTGGATTACTACCTAAATCCACAGCCAATTCTTTAAGCTTTTGATTGATAGTGATGACAAGGTCAGAACGTTCTATTGCCTTCATGTTAACTTTCTTTCCAAATGATTGAAATGTCTTTTCTGGAATAAGTGCATAAAGCACATCAATCAAGTAGTATACAAATGGAATATTATGTTTATTGGCAAGCTTTGAAGCGGAATATGCATTGAGCAAACCCAATCCCATAATGATATCAGGCTTGAATTCCTCTATTTGCCTTTTGATTTCCTTTTTATGAGTATAATATAATGATGTGTAGTTTAAGACTGGTTTTTTAATGAATGAAGGTCTGATTACTTGAATATCTGCTTCTGGTTTTACCTTGAATACATTGTCATGAACTTCTCTTTTGAAGATAAATCCATCAGGGTCTTCTTTAGGCCAATCAATAGGATAATCTATAACTTTCACTTCATGACCTCTAAGTACCATACGGTCCATCAAATGATGTTGCTGATGTGGATTTCTCTTTAACCAGTCAGACTCTTGAACTACTAATATTTTCATAAACTCACCAAATTTAAAAATATTCCAAAAAGGAAAACAATAACAATCAATTAATTATTTGTAATTTTTTATTTAAATAGATAAGTTTAAAATAGATAAAGTATATAAAAAACTTTTTAATTAAATTATAAATAATATTATATTCAATGAAAAGATAAGGGATATTATGAGAATTTGCGTTTATGGTGCTGCAAGCACTGATACAAAATCTAAGTATATTGATGAATCATACAGATTAGGTGAGGAAATAGCTAAAAGAGGACATTCACTTGTATTCGGTGGAGGTTCCACAGGAGTAATGGGAGCTGTTTCAAAAGGAGCTATAGACAATAATGGAAAAGTTCTGGGAATAGCACCTGAATGGATGGAGAAATTTGAAGGAATCTGCAGGGAATGTGATGAATTCATTTATACAGAATCCATGGAAGAGAGAAAAAACTTATTTTTGGAAAATTCAGACGCATTCATAATAGCTCCTGGAGGAATAGGAACACTTGATGAGTTTTTTGAGATAATCGTATTGAAAAAACTAAAAAGACATGACAAGAAGATTATAGTGTTCAATATGTTCGATTATTACGATCCAATGTTTGAAATGATTGAATTCATGATGGAAGAAGGAGTTGTAAGGGCTATAAGAGATAAAAATACCTTTAAAATAGCTGATACAATGGAAAGATTATTTGAAATATTGGAAGATGAATGAATTATCAGAAGAAAAAA
>JAZNRM010000094.1:0-6828 GCA_045590695.1 Methanobrevibacter sp. | reverse complement strand
ATCTTTTTATTTCTTTTTTTCTTTTTTCTATATTTTATTTTTATTTTATTTTTATTTTTAAAATTCTTTTAAAGTTATTTTTTTATCAATTTTCTATTTTTTAAAGCACTTTTTCTACCGTATAATTATTTTAAAAAATTTAATGAAAAAAAGTTAGTAATTATACGAATAAAACAATGACATGCAAAGTTTTGAAATTATGTTAATAAAAAGAAAAAAAGTAAATTTTGGTTTTTGATTTGAGATTTGATTTTTTGATTTGATTTGAATTTGTTTTAAAAAAGAAAAAAGAAAAATAAGTAGCTGAAAAGCTACTTAATCCTCGACACTTATTCTGGTTTGCTGATTAAATCAAGTTTGCAACCAACGTTACCTTCTTTCATGTGAGGGGTTCTTAATACAGTGTCGTTGGATTTTTCAATTTCTCTTGCTTCAGCTGCTAATGCAGCAGCACAGGCAGCCATTTCGTGAGCAGCAGCTACTAAAGGAATGAAGTTTTCGAATCCTTTGGTCATGAAACAACCTTTCATGTCTAAACCAGCTACAGCACCAGCCATTTCGTATGCAGCAATAGCTTTTGCTTTTGCGTAAGGGTTTTGGAATTTAGCAGCTTCTACAGCTTTTTCAGCGGTTACAATGAGTTTAGGTAATTCTACTTCGTTACCTGCTTCAATAGCTTCGATTACACCGTCAATGGTTTTTTGTACTAATCTTAAAGCACCAGTTTCTGCTAATACTTTAATGATGTCAGCGTTGAAAATAGCCATTTCAGTTGGGTCTAACCATTCTCTTTTTGCACCGATCATTGGGTCTGCCATAACAATAATGTAACCTAAACCTTGTTCGTCCATTTCATCTTTTTTGCCTTTACCAGGAGCGTCACCAATGATAATAGCAGGTTTATCTATTTCAGATAATAATTCTCTTGCTCTAGCTGGACCAGGTGCTGCTGGGTTTGGGCTAATGAAAATACAGAAATCTGGGTCGAATTGTTCAAACTTAGGTACAACATCTTCGACTTGTTCAGGGTTCATTTTTGCTCCAGATCCAAATACTCTTACGTCGATGTTTGGTCTGTCTGCTCTTTCGTCTAATAATAAATCTAATATTGGTGAAGTACCAATATTACCACTTCTTAATATAGCGATTTTAACTACCATAATATCACAATAATATTTATAGTATTTGATTATTATAAAGTTAATGTAAAAAAACAAATAAAAAACTTTATATATTAGAATAATTTTTTTTTAAATTTAAGAAAAATTACTGAACAAAATAAAGAATATAGATAAAGTATTTTGGAAAAATAAGAAAAATCTAATCTAATTTAAAAAATTTAGAATATATAAAAAAATATTAATTTTCTTCTAGATAATTATCAATTTTTTCACCAAAAATATTGTTGTAAAATTGAATGATGAAACCAACTGTAACAGCTGAAAAGATGGTTCCTTCACGAACCCCTTCAAGGTGGCCTATGAATACCAAAGCCAAAATGACACCTATGCTTACTACAGTAACATCAAAAAATGGCTTGACCTTACCCCAATCCTTGTTAAGCACTTCACCTATCGCCACTACAGCGCCGTCCCCAGGAAGCATGGTAATGTCTGACTTTACTTCAATGACAAGCCCGAATGCAAGAACAAGACAGCTTATTATAAGCAAGATCCATTGACTTATATAATTTGTTGGATTGAGAAAATCAATAACAATTAAGTTAAAATCTATCATATAGCCAAATAGAATGCATACAAGCATTTGAGCTATTTGTGACAATGTGATCTTTCTTAAAAGAAGCATTTGGAATATGACAAGCAAGGCATTGAAAAGAATTGTGAATTCTCCTACAGTCAAAGGAAAAGCAACAGATAGAACAGCAGGAATACATGATATAGGAGGAGTGCCTAATGTGGACTTAAGGGATAATGCAATGCCTAAGGACATTATGGTCACCCCAAGAACAAGTAAAATGTATCTGATAACTAATTTTTTATCCATTCTAAAACCTTTCCTATCAATTTAAAAATAGTATTCCATTTAAATTTAAAGGGATTATGATATTTAAAATTTTTTGATGAGGAGTTTAAGTATTAGTTTGGTTTTCAATTTTTAAAATATTTAAATGATAAGAAATAAAAAATAATTAAAAACAGACTAAAGTTTTTAGGTGAATCAATTGAAAAAAGTGAAGATTACAGTCATGAAGAAAGTTAGGCATGATGACTTGATTGAAAAGTATGAAAATCCGTTGGAACATGAATGTGATGTTGAATGTGGAGATGTCTTCATAGCCAATGGTTGGGAAAAGCCAGAGAATTTCTGTGCAAGTGCATGGGAAGTATTATCCCCATTTGTCATGGGTTTGGCAAATGGTGCAGAAGACTTTTACGATGGTTGGATGAAAAATAAGAAATCAGCAATGATCTCATGCAATGATGGTTTCCGCCCTGTAAGCTTTTTGCTTGAAACCATGGATGAGGATGCTGAATAAAAAAAGAAATTGAAAAATAAATAATAAAATTATCTGTATACTTTACGGCTATTCCAAATTTGTTTAGTGGATTTAAATCCGCTTCTTTTTAGTGATTTCTCATCAAAATCATTTATCAAATCCACTAACCTTTCAATAGCTATCTCACTATCTTTTACAAGATCTGATTCCTTTTGGTCTGGTAGATTTTCAAATGCCAATGGAATTTCATCTATTTTTACGATTGGAATGTTAAGTTCCTTTGCCAAATCCACACTTCCATGGGTTTTGTGGAATCCCTCTATTTTCAATGATGGGATATTGAACACTCCCGCTTCAATTGTCATTCCCATACCTGCAGCATAAATCAGGTGAGATGCAGCATTCATAAAGCTTAATAAATCAACATATTGAGGCAAAACCTTAATGTTCGGTGATAGGACCAATTCCTTAACCATGTCCCTATCAAACCTGTAAGGTGCAATCAATGCCTTTAGATTAAGCTCTTCAACAGCCCTTATCAATGGCTCAATGTCATCATCCTTCAAATCTCCACCAAGAACAACAAGAACAAATTCCTTCATTCCATATTCACCATAGATTTCATCCTTATCGATTAAATTATCTTGTTTTATGTGGTTATCAACATATTTTGCCATTGGATAACCATCGATATTGACAACATTTTGCAGACCATAGTTTTTCTCCAGATAATCCTTATAGATATTTGAAGGAACAGTAACAAGGTTTGCTTGTGAAATGACTTCAATAGGATTGTAAATGTCTTGCTCTATATGCAATACCGGAATATTCAAAATATTTGCAGCTACAATGGCTTTTCTAACATCTCCAGCATTTCCTGCAGTGATCAATAAGTCAATTCCCTTTCCCTTAAGAGCATTGAATGACTTTAGGATATCCTTTGAAATGAGGTATGCCAATTTTCCGCGAGAATTCTTTTTCCCTCTTCTGCCTTCTCCAATAGAATAAGTTTCATCACAATAAGGTTCGAGAAAATCTCTTGAGGATTCTCCATGATAAAGGCCGATTATCTTATCTATCTTAAAGCTTAATTTGCCTTCATTCTCCCTCTCCCTTAACTTTTCAATGATTGGAATGATTGTCTTGGATGGAGTGATCTCTCCTGCAATTGCAATATTTTTAGATTTCATGTTTTGCACCTCTTAGGAAATGGATGATGAGGAAAATGCCAATTAAATAGAATAGCCAAACCACAATATCAGTTGGGCCTGTTTCAATCCAGATGATAGTTTGTGCAAGTAAAATTCCATAAAATGCTGTAAAGATTTCTTTTTTATAATTTTGTATGCTATGCAAGGTCTTTAGGATAAGGCCTAATAAAAACATTTGAATAAGCATTCCCGCAATACCAAAGTCAAGCAATGCAGGGCCGAATATTGTTGAGGTTATGGAATGAACCTGTCCTAATGTAGCTTGGCCTACCAAAACCCTTGCGTCTGAATGGGTAAAGAATCCTGTCAATGTTGCATAGAATAGATTGCCCATTGTAGCGAATTGATTCTCAATTGCCTTGGAAAGTATATTCAATGTAAATGCTGCCCTATAAGATACCAATTCTATTGGATTCAATGACCAGTGCTGCCAACTGATGGCTTGAACTGCAATGAATCCTACTGCCAAAAGCACAACTGCAATAGCTAAGATAGCCAAAATTATGTATTTCACATCAACATCCCTTGTATAATACAAGGTTATGAGTGCAGAGAGCATGATTGCAATAGGGGTGGTCCTATATCCAGTTAGAGCAAAGAGGACTAAACCGATCACTAGCAATAGATAATGGGATTTTCTATTGTATCTTGCAAGCAATACATTAATGGATGGCAGGAAAATAATGTATGAAATTAGCCATATTTTAGTTGCTGCCTTTGCCTTTAATGTAGCGGAGAAAAGTGGAATTCCTCCCAATAAAGCTATGTTTATAACCTGCAAGAGAATGCCTAATAAAACAAGTCCCACAAGAATCAATTCATTTCTGGAATATGAATCAGATAATGATAATTTTTCAGGGTCTAAAACTTTTTTAAGGGTAGAATCTGCATCGATTTTATATTTCTTATTTAGAATGTAGTTTGATAGGAAGACTCCAAAAATAAAGAACAAAAGCCCTAATCCAATATAGAGATACAAGTCTAAATTAGGAGAAGGCAATTCCTGATAAAAATACCACATAGGCATAGCTATGATTAGAAATAGTATTGTCATAACTACAATAATCAGTGGATTGAATAAATCAAAATTTCCGTTTTTAAAATTAAAGTTCATAAAAACCCCTTAATAAAGCATTGTTTTAGACTTTGTTTAAACTATTATAATAATTTTATCAAATAGGCAATTATTAAGAAATTTTTATAAATCAAAGTTAAGGGTTTTGAAAAGAATTGAAATTGTCTGGCTTGAAATTGAAAATTGAAAAAAATTTTCAATGAAAAAGAAAAAAAGTGTATTGGAAAATGTTAAGAGAATATGAAAAGTATACAAGATACTGAAAAAGACACTTATTTTAAGAGGAATGATTTTAATACTATGAAACAAATGTTCCAATAGATAAAAAAATCATCAGGTAATACAAAAAATAGTGAAATTTTGATGAAGATCTAGAAAAAAATTAAAAAATAAATGAAAATTTTATGATAATATCATTTTTGAGAGGAAAAAATCCTCAAAATAAATGATATTACAAAAGATTTGAAATGATGATGAAAATAAATTAACATGATTATGTTTTGATAATGACATTCGAAAAATATTTGAAAAATTTAAAAAAAACTTACACTTGAAACTTACGTCAAGGAATTTCTGGGCCTGAAATTGGCAAAAAATGATAATAACAGGTTAA
The DNA here is from genome assembly GCA_045590695.1 of Methanobrevibacter sp. Classification (GTDB taxonomy): domain Archaea; phylum Methanobacteriota; class Methanobacteria; order Methanobacteriales; family Methanobacteriaceae; genus Methanobrevibacter. Next base: position 1,471 of record JAZNRM010000094.1, on the reverse strand, counting down.
CTCATTATACAGTTGAAATTTATGTCTAAGAGTTGCAATGAAAATCATGCCAAAAATACAACTCAAAGAATGAAAATTGCATATGAATTGAATATTCATAAAAATAAAATGATATTACAATTTTGAAATGAAAAATTGATAAAAATAGAATAATAATATAATAAAAAAAAGAGTAATAGAAGATGATGATTAATCATCTTGTTTTTCAGCTTCCAAAACATAGGTTTCCTTTGGCTTGCTGTCAATTTGCAAGTCACTGTCATCAGGTTGTCTGTTTAATAGACGATCAATGAAGCTTCTGTTTTTATATCTGTCAATTAAAAGCCTGTCAGCTGTTAACAATTGATCCTTATAAGCGATTTCCTTAAGGGTGTCCTGAAGTTGCTGGTTGACATTGTGCAATTCCTTGTCCTTTTCTAAAACAAGTTCATCATGTCTTTTTCTCTCTTCAAGGAGATTCTCTTCAGCCTTTTGCATTGCTAAATCAGACTTTGCCCTTTCAAGCCTAATCTCTTCATTAGCCTGTTTGATAAGCTGATCTTTCTCATCAATAATTTCATAGCATTTTGCAATGGCAGACTTGTTTTCTTCAACCAGGTCCATGATTTCCTTATTCTTGTCTGAAATTTCCTGATTTCTTTGTTCCATAATTTCATTTATGGAAGAATCCGCTTCACTGCGTGATTGCTTCAAATCTGAAATGGTATTCTTATTGTCATCAATTTTAGCCTTGAGATCATCAATCTCATTTAGATAAGATTCATATTCACTTATCCTAAGAATCATTACCTTCTCTCCACCTTCAAAATTATCTTTTTTTGATAAGTCGATACGATAAGTGAAACTGTTTCCTCTCTTATATTGTTTGACTTCCTTTTCCAACATAAAAATACCTTCGTAATGAAAAAAATTGATATTATCAATGAATTTTTTAAATTACATAATATAATAATAAAATAAAAAATTATTAACATTATTATATATGTTAACTCATTGCATATAAACTTAATTTAAAAAACTATGAAAAAAATAAATTTGTAACTCAAAAAATTGAAAAAAATTATTAAAAAATGAAGATGAGTCATAATGATATTACATCAATATTTCTGCAGCTATAATTTGAGTTATCACTTTTTTAAGATAATCTGAAAATTGGAAAAAATCTGAAAAAAATAGCTGGTGCGATTTCAAGTGTAAAATTTGAGTTACAAAATTTGAAATTAAATTTTCAAAAAATCTGCAGAATCCAAAATGATATTAACATGATTTTTATTATAAAATATGAAGATCATGACCGAAAAAATAAAAATTGAATAAAACTTGAAAAAAGATGGAATTCAAATGCATGAATGTACAAAAATATAGCATGTAATATCATTGAGTTATCGTTGTATCTACAAAAAGTTACAAAGAGCTATGAAAAAATGGAATAAAAAAATACTTTAAAATAATTATTTTAAAAAAATAAGAA
>JAZNRM010000093.1:0-2615 GCA_045590695.1 Methanobrevibacter sp. | reverse complement strand
ATTCTGAATTTATTTAGAAAATTGTTTAATCAAATATATAATCAATATAGTTTATTATAATAATTTATTATAAATGATTTATTTAACTGATTTATGAAAATGATGTGTTATTAAAATATTTGGAGAATGCGTAGGAGGAGAATTTTTGAGTAAACCACAAAATAACGATCAACAAGAATACAGAAGAGTACGTACTCCTAGAAAAGGAGAAATTCCAGGAGTCGTAGAACAGATTATGGGGCATGGAAAAATTAAAGTAAGATGTGCTGATGGTAATATCAGAATGACACGTATTCCAGGTAAAATGAAAAAGAGAATTTGGATACGTGAAGGCGATGTCGTTCTTGTCAAACCATGGGATTTCCAATCAGACCAAAAGGCTGATGTAATTTGGAGATACACAAGAACAGAATCAAACTGGCTTGAAAGAAAAGGCTATTTGAATATGTAAAACAAGTAAATCAATTGATTTACTTTTTTAATTTTCTTTTTTTACCTAAATTTTACTTTATTTTTTTTAATATTCTAATTTAACTGCTTCTAAATTTTTATCTAATTTTAAAAACGGTGTTTTTTATGGAAGAGAATCCAATAATGGCTAATGTTGATGAGGAACTTGTTGATGAAGAGCTTATGGAAGATGATTTAATGGAAGTTGAATCAGATGAGGAAGCCATGGATGAGAATCCAAGAGTGGCTAAGGCCGATGCACAAGTTCAAAAATTGATTTCTCAAAAAAGAATTAAGGATTCTGATGATAGGAAGGTATCCAGTGAAATCTTTGACAAGGCAACATTGCAGGTACTTTATAAATTAGCCAATCAAGGTTATTTGGATGTTTTAAATGGTGCTATAAGCACTGGAAAGGAAGCTAATGTGTTAAAGGGAATCAAGGATGATGGTTCCATTGTTGCTGTTAAGATTTATAGGATTGCCACATCTGATTTTAAGAAAATGCAGTATTACATTGCAGGTGACCCTCGTTTCAATGTCCGTTCAAGCAATAAAAGGCAACTCATAAACAATTGGGTGAATAAGGAATTCAGAAATTTGACAAGGCTTAAGGATGCAGGAGTGAATGTGCCGGAAGCAATTACAAGCTTGAACAATGTTTTGATTATTGAGTTCATTGGTGATGAAGATGGAAATCCCGCACCAACCGTTAAGAACTTGCCTCCAGAGGACCCAATTGACTTTTATGAAAAATTAGTGGATCAGATGGACAAGTTCATAAACAAGGCCAATTTGATTCATGGTGACTTGTCAAGCTATAATATTCTGAATTTCGATGAGGAGCCAGTGATTATAGACGTTTCCCAATCTGTAGTAAAGGACCACATCATTGCTGGGGAATTACTTGAAAGGGACATAAAGAACATTAGTTTTGAATTTAAAAAGATGGGTGTAGACACTTCCATTGAAGATTTAACTAATCGTTTGATTAAAGATTAAGTTCATCAAAAAACTTATCTTGGATTTTCACTTGTGAAATATTAGTTTTCAAATGCTCTAAGGAAACCTATTTTTTATTAATATTAAATAAATATTTTTAAGTTCCAATTAGGTTTCCATTTGGGTGATTTTTAATTTTAAATATTTATTTTAAAATTAATTTTTATCAAAATATTTATTAAATTTAATTGAAATATTTAATATATAATTGTAAATGAATTTATAAAACAAATCAAAGAGGTGAATAAATTGCCGGAAACCGATTATCTTAGAGTTCCTGCAGATAGAATAGGCGCTTTAATTGGAACAAAAGGGGAAACCAAACAATTAATTGAAAATGCAACCAATACTCATTTGGATATTGATAGTGAAGAATGCACTGTAGCTATTTATCCTAATGAAAATATGGAAGATCCTCTTGGTGTATGGAAAGCAAATCATATTGTAAAAGCTATTGCTCGTGGATTCAATCCTCGTGTAGCATTAAAATTAAATAAAGATGATACTTATTTGGAAATAATCAAATTGCCTTTGTATGTTGGAAAATCCAAAAAGGCTATGGCAAGATACAAAGGTAGAATAATTGGAAAAGATGGAAAAACCAGAGAAATAATTGTTGATATGGCTGAAGTTGACATGGCTATTTATGGCAAGACTGTTTCATTGATTGGTGAACTTCAGAATGTGATGGTCGCTAAGGAAGCAGTTGAAATGATTCTTAATGGATCAAGACATAAGTCTGTCTATGCATTTTTAGAAAATAAGAAGAATGAACGTAAAATGAAAGAATTCAAAGAAGTTGTTGGAATTGAAAGAGATGAGATTCAATTCCGTGATGACTTAGATTAGAAATCTTTCTTTTACTTTTTCACTTTTTTTTATTTTTTATCTTCAATCATTTGGATTTTTTATTTTTTTATTTTTCATTTCTACTATTTTTCTATTTTTCTATTTTTCCCATTTTTTTAATTTCTAAAAATTTATTTCTAATATCTTTTTTTATTAATTTTATTTTTACAAATTGATATTGTTTTTATTTGTCCGAATCAATTTTCTTAATTAATTGTTATTTTTCATTAAAGATATATGTATGGTTTAATATTTTTTAACAATATTTTTTGATGTGATGTAATTTAATTATATTTAGCCTAAATTTTTATGCT
>JAZNRM010000092.1:0-12671 GCA_045590695.1 Methanobrevibacter sp. | reverse complement strand
TAACTATGAAAAAATCAATGAAAAATCAATAGCTAAAAGGTTTTAAAATGTATAAGGATAATAGAATTTTAGTTGTAATTCCTGCTAGAGGCGGTTCCAAAGGCATTCCTCGAAAAAACATAAGGCTGCTTGGAGGAAAGCCACTTATAGCACATACAATAGAAATGGGAAAGGCATCAAAATATGTTGATGATGTTCTTGTAACAACAGATGACAATGAAATAAAGTTCATTGCAGAGAAATTCGGTGCAGAAACTGTTAAAAGAGATGGGAAACTCGCAGAAGACTCAATTCCGCTTGATCCAGTAATCTATGATGCAACAGTTCAAAAAGAGAAAAAAGCAAACGAAAAATATGATGTTGTAATTACAGTGCAACCTACTTCCCCACTTCTTAAAACAAAAACCTTAGATTTAGCTATTGAAACATTATTAAATCCAAATGAAGACAAAGAGTTCTATGATACAATTATCAGTGTTGTTGATGACAGACACTTAAGTTGGGGATACGATGAAGATAAGAAGAAGTATTTCCCATTATACAAGGAAAGGGCAAATAGGCAATACCTGCCAAAAGCATTTAAGGAAACTGGAAGCATATTTGCGACAAAAAGAGAATTTGTTACTGAAAATAACCGTCTTGGAGAAAATATCGGACTAATTGAAATCTCAAAGCAAGAAAGCATTGACATTGACAATTATGAAGACTGGTGGGTAGCTGAAAGAATCCTGAAGAAAAAGAAAATATTGATTAAAGCTGATGCTTCCCATGAAATCGGAACCGGCCATATCTACAGGGCTTTATCAATAGCTTCCAAATTAGTCAATCATGAAGTTGTGTTCTTGCTTGATGAAGCACAACCATTAGGAATTGAAATCGTCAAAAACAACAACTATCCTTACATTACTCACAACAGCAATAAAGGCAAAGGAAAGGAAGCTGACGAGGAAGCAAAAGAGGAATTGATTGAAAAGATAGTTGAATATGATCCGGATATTGTAATCAATGACATCCTCAATACAAATTCAAAGTATACTAAATCCCTTAGGGATAAAGGATTCTTCATAGTCAATTTTGAAGATGTTGGCGGTGGAGTGAAATATGCACATATGGTCTTTGATGCATTATATGAACACAAAATCCCACTTAAAAACCTTTACTCTGGACATAAATATTACATTCTAAAAGATGAGTTTTACTATCAATCATTTAAGGAAATCAAAGAAGAGGTTGAAAAAGTTCTTCTCACATTTGGAGGAACAGACCCAAATAACTTAACTGAAAAGGTTCTTGAAGCGATTTTGGAAAGCGATTACAAAAACAAAATCGAGATTATCTTAGGACTTGGTTATGGAAACAAAAAGGAAATCCAAGATAAATATAAGGATAATGAAAGAATAGAAATCTATGAAAACGTTAAGAACATGAGTGAGCATATGCACGATGCTGACTTGATATTCACTTCAGCAGGCAGAACCATGTATGAAATAGCTTCACTTGGAGTTCCTTGCATTTGCCTTTGCCAAAATGAAAGAGAATTAAGCCATATCTTTGGAAATGTGGAGCATGGATTCATCAATTTAGGTTTAGGCAGTGAAGTCTCTAAAGAGGAAATAAAAGAAACCTTTGAGAATACAATTGAAGACTTCCAATTAAGACAGGAAATGAACAAGAGAATGGGTGAAGTTGACTTGAAGCATGGTTTTGATAACATTAAAAGACTAATCAAACAATCTTACAAGGAATGGAAAGAAGAAATGAAATAAGGTGAAAATATGAGCATATTCAATGAAGAGCCATTTCTAATAGCTGAAATTGGTGTAAATTACTATGATATTGCAAAAAAGGAAAATATAAGCAATATGGATGCAGCTAAACTAATGGTTAAAGAAGCAAAAGATGCAGGTTGCAATGCAGTTAAATTCCAATCATATAAAGCGAATACAATAGCTTCCAAGAACTCTCCAGCATATTGGGATACAAATGAAGAGCCTACAACTTCACAATACGAATTGTTTAAGAAATTCGATTCATTTGGAGAAGCGGAATATAGGGAAATAGCTGATTACTGCAATGAGATTGGTATAATGTTCTTATCAACCCCTTTTGACTTTGATTCTATAGATTATTTGGATGAATTCATGGATGTCTATAAGATATCCTCATCAGACCTTACAAACATTCCATTCATTAAGAAGATCGCTGAAAAGGGAAAAGACATCATCATTTCAACTGGTGCTTCCAATCTTGATGAGATTAAATTGGCCATAGACACAATAGAAAATGCAAATGAAAAATACACAAATGGAGGAGCGGGAATAGGAATTATGCATTGCGTTCTTTCATATCCAACAGATAACAGTGACGCAAACCTATTGATGATTAAAAACCTTAAGGATTTGTACCCTAACTATGAAATCGGTTACTCTGATCATACAAAACCTGATGAAAACATGCTTATTTTAACAACAGCTTACCTTTATGGGGCTACAATCCTTGAAAAGCATTATACATTGGATAAAACCTTGCAAGGAAATGACCATTATCATGGAATGGACCCAGATGACATCAGAAAATTCAATGAAAACATAAAGCTTATCAAAACAATCAATGGCCAATATGATAAGGTCCCACTCCCTTGTGAAAGCGAGTCAAGAAAGCAAGCAAGACGCTCAATCATAGCAAAAGAGGAAATCAAAGAAGGAACTGTAATTTCAGAGGACATGCTTACATACAAAAGGCCAGGAACAGGTATTTCCCCAAGTGAAATAGATAAAATCATCGGCAAAAAGGCAAAAATGGACATTGCTGAAGATGAATTGATTAAATATGAATATTTAGAATAAATTATAATCCTCAAGGAATTTTTATGACTTTTACAGTGAAAGAGATTTGTCAAGAGATTTGGAATCTTGAAGAGAAATATGAATTGAATCATAAGGAGATTCAAGCTTGCTATCCTTGGCAATTGATTAGAATGTATTTATATTATGAAATAACAAGAAAGACAAATGTATTTGAATCTGCTCAGCAGTCCAGTCTTTCCTTATTTGATAAGATAAACTCATTCTTGCCTTTTCTCAAAAACAGCATTTTATCAAACCCTTTAAGCGGAAGCGAAAATGTGGATGTTTTGATATTTGACCATCCAAGAAAAGTCATATTTGAAGATGAATATCAAGACATTTATAGCTATTTTTTAAAAGACACACTAAACAAATATGGAAAAAGCTTTGAAACCATTGAATCACCTTACCTTAATCAACATTTCAGAAACAATGAAAACATTAAGGAAAATCATGTTAGATTCAATGACAGGATTCTTTTAGGTTCATTCATTCATAAAACAAGAAAAAGGGGTAAATTGCCTTTTACTGAAGATGAAAAGCAACTGATAAATGCAGTGAAAGAAGAGCTTGAAACTACCTTTAAAATTGAAATTGACTTGTTTAGAATCATGGAAGACCATATCCTGAATTTCCAATATGATTATGAAAAGTACATTGAACTTCTTCAAAGAAAAAATCCTAAAGTGGTATTTCTTGTAGTGGCTTATGAAAATAAGGCATTGGTTGCAGCCTGTAAGAAAATGAACATAGAAATAATCGAATTGCAGCATGGAACCATCAGCCCATACCATTTAGGATACAGCTATCCTGAAAACACTATGAAATTCAATGGTGAAATCAAGGAGATTGAATACTTCCCAGACAAGATTCTAAGTTTTGGAGACTACTGGAAAAATGCTTGTCCGTTCCCTATAGATAGTGAAAACATTATCTCAATGGGATTCCCATACTTTGAGGAAAACTCAAAAACATATATGGAAATAGCTGAGAAAAAAGATAATGAACAGATCAACCAAAAGCAAATATTATTTATTTCACAAGGAGTTATTGGAAAATATTTATCCCAATTAGCTTATGAAACTGCTTCAAACATTAATGGGAATAATGAGAATAATGAGAATAAAAATGCTCAAAACTATAATTTTATCTATAAATTACATCCTGGAGAATATGGAACTTGGAAAGAAAATTACGATTATCTGACAAAAGCAGTTAACGAATTCGATAACTTTACTGTAATTGATAAAAGTGAACCCCCATTATACGAACTGTTTGCTAAAAGCCACTACCAAATAGGTGCTTTTTCAACTGCAATCTATGAGGGGCTTGCGTTCAATTGCAAAACTTTCATAATAGATGTTCCGGGAGTGGAATATTTAGATGGCCTAATCGATAAGGATATTGTAAAAAAGGTTAAAAACAGTGAAGAACTAATTAATTACATAAACAGTGAAAAGATATCCATTCAAGAATATGATAAGGATTATTTCTTTAAGAGCTTTGATGAAACTATTTTTAAAAAGATTTTAAGTGATTAAATGAGCGAATATGTGCGATTTATACAAAGAATAGGTTTGGTGGGACTCACAAACATCCTAATCTCTCTCAGTAGCCTTATCTTTATTCCAATCATTACAAAGTCATTCACCACCGCAGAATACGGTATGTGGGCACAGGTAAACACTACAATCGCACTTGTTCCAAACATTGCAAATCTTGGTCTTCCATACACAATGGTAAGGTTCCTATCTGCTGAAAAGGATAAGGAAAAAATCAAGGATTCATTCTATCCAATGATTAGCCTAACATTCATTTCCACATTGATAATATGTTCATTATTCCTAATCTTTGGAAACACAATTGCAAATGCCTTATTCAATGGAAGCATGAAAGTCTTGTACATAACTACTGCCATCTCATTCTTTGCATGCATGAACCTTATGCTAATAAGCTTCTTTAGAACCTTCCAGCAAATGAAAAGATACTCATTATTCCTTGTTCTTCAAAGTTATATTGGAGTGTTTGTAAGCATTTACCTCACTTATGCAGGATATAATATTGAAACTGTTGTGCTTGGTCTTTTGACAGGTTATGTGGCAGTATTCATAATGATGGCATTTTTAATTGTCAAGTATCTTGGAATTGGAATTGGAAAATGGTCTAACCTAAAGGAACAGCTTGCATTTGCTTTACCTACCATTCCAAGCAATGTATCCAGTTGGGTTGTTGATTCAAGCGATAAGTATGTCATTGGAATTCTTATCGGATCAGTTGCAGTTGGATGCTACTCCCCGGGATATGCATTGGGAAGCATACTATTGATGTTCCTCTCCCCATTTGCAGTTCTCCTACCTGCAGTCTTGCCGGAATACTATGAAAAGGGAGACATAGGGGAAGTGGACAAATACCTCAGCTATTCAATGAAATACTATCTCCTCTTGACCATTCCTGCAGCAGTTGGAATGAGTGTGCTTTCAAAGCCATTATTGTACATAATCACAACTCCAGAAATTGCACTTGGAGGTTATATGGTAACTCCTTTCGTTTGCCTTGGAGCAATATTCATGGGAATGTATGGAATTACAAACAATATTCTCATCTTGGAAAAAAATACGATGATCCTTGGAAAGCTATGGATTGTTGTAGCTATTTCAAATATAGTCTTGAACCTATTGCTTGTTCCTTACTTAAACATCTTAGGAGCCGCTATTGCAACACTTTTCTGCTACATATTGGCATTTACAGTTACAGCAATTGCAAGCAAGAAAACCATGAGATTGCCATTCAACATAAAAGAGCTTTTAAAAATAGTCATTGCAGCAACAATTATGGGAATTGCTGTTTATATTATGCATCCAATTGGAATTATTAATGTCTTGATATCCATTGTTGCAGGCGTAATCATATACTTTGCAATCATCTTCATTTTAAAGGCAGTGACAATAAAAGAAATTGCCATCTTTAAAGATTTGCTTCATTAAATTGAAGCTAAAATTAATTAAAATGAATGGAATTTTTTGTGAAAAATAGCAATTGTGCATATGTGAAATTGCACATTGAAAAATAATATAATTTAATGAAACTTTCCCTCTTTTTTTAACATTTCATAATGATCCTTATCTCTTGAAGAAAAGACCTTTGCAGGATGTCCACCAGCAATTGCATATTTAGGAATGTCATTTACGACAACACTTCCTGCTTGAATGATGGCACCTTCGCCAATGGTGACTCCAGGAAGAACTATGACACGATTTCCTAACCATACATTGTCTTCAATGACAACATCCTTAGAGATGACAGTATCATCATAAGGAATAGCTTCACCTTCATAATTATGACTATCAGTGATTATCATACATTCGATTCCAGAGTGAAGATTATCACCAATAATCACATTTGCTGTTCCTTGAATCTTCATGCCATTGAAATTCACATTGTTTCCAAGACTTGTTTTAGGAGTGATGTAAGAATAGGCATTAACAGTCAAATCATTTCCACATGATGCAGATACCCTTTTTACTCTAAAGGTGTAATATTTCCTTTTAATTGCCTTAAAAACATTTAAAACTTTAGAAATCATATTTCATCACAGCTTGAGTCTAAGAAACAAAATAATTTTAGAAATTTTAAAAAAAATAAAATAGAAAATAATAAAAAAAGTAAAAAATTAAAGGATTATACTACAGAACAATCTGCAGAATAATAGGATAATAATCTTGCTATTTTAGCAACGGTTAACTCATCAATTCTTTTTTGACCACGAATCATTCTATTGAACAATTCATCTATAAACAGATCTTCATTGGTAAGAATTACATTTAAGATAGCCAAGTCATCATTTACAAAACCGATTAAAGGTTCAATGTAAATTCCACTAAATCCTTTATTATCCAAGAAAATAGCTAAATCTTCATTTAACTCTAAAGCTTTGCGTTTGATTTGACTATTGTTTACAAAATGAATCTCTTCATTTCCAAATTCAAATCTGGTTTGATTATCCTTGTAATCGGTTTGAAGCTCTAAAGTGTTCTTCTTATCCATGTAATTTTGGATAGAAGCGGAATCATTCACCATAGCATCTGTTTCACTGTCAGATTTGACCTTATTCTTGTAGTCTTTAGAGTCATATCTTTTGGATAAGATGGTATATACACCAGTAGGTCCAACAACCACGTGGTTAATTATATCCTTGGATTGTGGCGGTTGAACTGCGTAGAATACATAGAAATCATTTGGAAGTGCAAGCAATCTTTCACGAATGATTCTTCCACGAGCTATGTAACTATTGAAAGCGTATCTCTTATAAATACCGTAACTTAGAATAAGAACGCCTATTGCAATAGCAATCAATACGTACCATATTTGGCTAATGAAGTAATAATATGCAGCTGAAACAACTAAAATGAATGCTCCAATCAACATGTACAAATCAGCATTAGTTTTCTTAGGTTCATAAGCCCTGTTTTGGGCTTTCATTAGCTCAACAGTTTCTGGAGTGACCAATGCATCCTCTTGGCTTGCAGTTAAGTTTCCACGTTTAACGCTTTCTTCACCTTTTTTGATTAGGCGTTTTACAGAGCTTCCCTTGTAGAATTCCTTATCCATGCTTCTGATATATTCATCCTTAAGAATATCGGACAAGGCAGTGTAATACTTATAACGAGCAAGCTTGAATGCTTCATACTCTTCAGGACTGTCAAAGACCATCTCATTTTGAACTCTTGCAAATAGCTTTTGATCCTCTTCAGACAATTCCTGTCTGGCTAAAGACACTGGAGATTCAGGCATTTCATCTTCTGGAATGTCAGTGATTTCAACAAGCCTGGTTTCTTCACTTTCATACTCTTCTTCATACTCATCCCTATATCCAAATCCAGAAGCTATGTCTCTTGAAGTTTCCATATGCCTTCTTTCTGCATGTATAGGAATGATTTCATCAACATCTCCAAGTGTAGAGTCATAAATAGAACCATATGAAACCATTTCTTCCTCTTCATAGGATTCTAATGTATCAGGCAATATCTCTTCAGTTTCATAATAATAGTCTTCATCATCATATCCTGCATCTTGAGCATTTAACTCTGCATGTATAGGAATGATTTCGTCAACATCAGAATCAACATAGATGGAATCATCTACAAAATTAGCTTCGGCATGAATAGGAATGATCTCATCGATTTCATCGTCAGCGAGTGGGGTTTCTGTGAGTGGGTTTTGTGTATAATAAGTTGAATAAGTGGTTTCGGTTGATGCAGAGTCCATATTGGAAACGTAATCTAATGATCCTCCACAGCTATTGCATTCAAATTCGTTAATATTGTCATTTTCAGTCAATTGATATTTCAATCCGCAATTTGTACAATAAACAAGTACTAAATCAGAAGGATTCTGCGAATCATAACCAGAGGAAACTTTTTCTTCATCACTTGAGAAGCTATCCAATTCCTCTAGATTTCCAGAACAAACAGAACATTCAAATGCATTAATATCATCTTCGTCATCAAGCTGATATTTTTCACCACAGTTCTGACAAACTACCACTTTCATCTTATTCCCTACTCAATTTGATTAATGATAAAAATTTTATCAAAATATAGTCTAAAAAGTGATTAAAATTAGAAAAAATTCATAAATCACACTAATAAATCTATATTAATATATAATATATAATTTATTAGATCTAAACATTATGTATTTATTGAATTTATTTGATTTATTTATTTAATTGAAAATAAAAAGAATTTAAAAAAAATTAGAGAAATCTCTTATAGATTTCCAAAATTTGACTATTGATTATGTTCCAATTATATTTATCTTTTATGAGTTTCTTGCCGTTTTCAGCAAAAATGAGAGACATTTCCTTATCGAATAGAACCTTTTGAATTGATTGTCTTAAAGAGTCCTTATTGTCTTCACAAGCAAGCCCTACATTTCCATCAACCCAATCATGAATGTGATTGTTTTTTGTCAATACCAATGGCTTGGAACATGCCATTGCCTCAAGACCGCTTGTTGTAAACGATTCATACTTGGAAGGCATGACAAAGAGGTCACAATCAACTAAAGCCTCTTGCTTTTCCTCATTGTATAATGGGCCAGTGATAATTACATTCTCTTCTAGAGAGTATTCTCTAATCTTTTCTTCCAGTTTAGCTAAATAGCCATCATTAGGACCTACAATAGCTAACTTAATGCAAGAACTATCAATATCCTCTAAACTATTTTCTCCATCATTTTCTCCATCATACTGATTAATCAAATCATTAAAGGCATCTATCAACAGGTCAAGCCCTTTTATTTCATGGATTCTTCCAACAAAAAGAATTAACTTATCCTTTTCACCAATATTGAATTTGGAGCGGAATTTACCAAAAGATGGAAGATTCTCATACTCTTCCAAATTGATTCCAAGGGGAACAATTTCTATTTTTTCCTCATCGACACCCATTTTCAAATACTGTTCCTTTTCCACTTCAGTAAGTGCAAATACGCATGATGCATTGTGAAGCATCTTAAAGCCAAAGACTTTATCAAAAAGATTCTTTAACCCTTCCTTTTGGAAGAAAGGAAGAACGGATCCATGAGCCTGTACAATGTATGGAATATTGTTTTTCATTGCAAAATAGCTTGCAATAATGGCTAAGGTTTGCCTATGTTCATGAATATGCACAATATCATACTCTTTAATGTCTTTTCTAATCTTAAATGGAGCAACCAAAGGAGTGTCTAACATGGTCTTAAGCTTAAATCTATTGGAGAGGTTTCTGAAATAATCGACTTTTATTCCATCGACATCAACATCATAGCGACCATTTGGGAATTTCAATCTTTCTTTACATGAATCTGAGCTGATAACCTTTACATCATTATCCTTGCTTTGATTGGATGCAATTTGGTAGCTTGCATTAACCACCCCTCCTGCAGACAAGCAAGGATAAAAGAAATGTGCAACATGTAAAATTTTCATAAAATTCACCATCTTAAAATTAACGATTAATCATAAACTAATTTTATTAAACTTTAATTATTCCTTTCGTATAAATATAAACCTTCTTTTTGATAAATAATAGTGTAATTTGATAAATTGAAATTATCATCAGATATGTAATAAGTGATATTACTTGACTCCAAATAATCCAATTGATCATCTGTAATTGGAATTGTATACTTCTTTAGGAACCAATTGTAAGACCTTTGATGGAATACAGCAACATCCTTTGACATATAATCAGAGTCATATTCAGTTAAATAATCCGCAATAACCTTATTTCTATTGAAATCCTCATTATAATGAACTGTAGATGTGAATGTGAATGCAGAGAATATGCAAAATACAATTAAAATTATTGGAATGATGTTTAAAACATTCTGTTTTTTAAGTTCAAAGAACTTAAATTTCTTAGACAAATCTAAAATCTCATTTAAGGCATAGATTACAAAATAAATGAAAGCAGGAAAAACGGTTATGATGTATCTATTCACCTTAATATTCAAGAATGTGAAGAAGATGAAGTAAACCAATAACCATGCCAACATAAGTATATCTGTTGAATATAACTCTCTATCAATGCCAATTTTCCTGAAAAATGAAAACAGAATAACCAAATCAATTAATATGATAGTGATTGTGATAAGTGAATTTATCTTAAAGTATAGAATTGAAATTGCTAAGAGCACAATAAATAAAATACCTACATGATACTTGTATTTAGACTCTTCTTTTTTCTTAGCATTAATCAATTTATATCCAAATAAGAAAATTCCAATGGCAAATAGTCCAATCAAGAAAAATGACATTGGATTTGAACCGTTTAATACTGGAATTACATTATCAAAACTTACATAATCAGGGAATAGGAAATTCGGAAAGTCATGAAGATAAAATAATGTGTCAGTTGTATATGCATTATCAATCACTTCCCCTTTAGAACCAGAAGCAAATGTTGAGCTTTGTGTTAAAAATGACAAACTAGATCCATAAGCTAAAATTGTAGCTGAAAAGAGCAGGATTAAAAAAAATGCAATTGCACATGCTTTTAAAATATTCCTAAATTCATCACTTTTAATGTAGGATTTAAGTTTTATTGAAAATTCCTGCCTATTTACAATCAATAAATCCAGATTTGTGAAAAAATCATGCTTGGAAAGATAATACAAAAATATCAAAGGGAGCAAGAATAATGCAGTGTAACGTGTGAAAACAGCTAAAACAAAGAGTGGAATAGCTATCATATAATATTTTGAATCCTTATCAACAGCAAGAATAGTGAAAATGATTGTCCATATTGATAAAGCTACTGCAGGAACATCCAATGTTCCATTCGCCCACCAAAGCAAGGTAAGGGAAAAGCTTCCAAAAAGAAATGCCCCACAAAGGCTTAATAATGAACTGAACCTATTCTTTAAAAGCACGTAAATTCCTATGTTTGCAAATATGCAAAAGACTCCAGTTACAAGATAAAGAGAGGCTTCGGATAAGAATCCTAATCTGAATAGAATAGCTGTCAAAATGCAAATGACTGGAGATAAGTATAGATACAGGACACTTGCTTGGTAACCTGCAAAAACAAGGGAATTTGATAAGTAAATGAAAACATCAGAACAGTAAATTCCTAAAACCTGATTGAAATTTATGAGGGTATAAGTGATTAGAATGCTAAAGACTGTTAAAATGAATAAATAGAAAAGATCATTCTTAGAGATATTTAAATCGTCTGAAATACTTTTAAACATCATAATTTCACTAATCCTAACAATTCCATTTACTTTTAACAATTAATTTTCAAAAACTATAAAAAGCTAAAAACATTAAAAGAACCCACTACAAATGCTACAAAACTGATTAGCATAGCTATTTTCAGATTTTTAGAAACCTTAGCACATGTCTCTTCAGGAGGATTCAACTTTAAGCTATAAGCGCTATACAAAAAGATGATTATAGGTACAATCATTATCACCATATATCCAACATTAAATATTTTGAAAATGTAAAGAATAGGGCACATTAAAGTTGTAACAACAATCAGGATTATTGAAATTATTGAAGGGATTTTCTTTCCATATAAAATAGGAAAAGTTCTTGCTCCTTCCTGCTTATCTCCTTCAATATCCTCCATATCCTTCACTATTTCACGTGCCAATGTCATGAACATTGCGAATAATCCTAAATAAATTGAGATAAATAAAATCTTCAATGAGTTTGTAGCGCATGCTATAACCACTCCACCAATTACAAAACAGAAACCTGTTAAAGTAGCTACAGTGAGATTTCCTATGAGTGGCATTGCCTTGAAGTTTCTTGCATAAAGATACATTATGACTGCAGCAGGGATAACGATTACAGAAGGCCAAATTGAATTTACCAAATAACTGTCTACAAGACTTAAAGCAATACCTATTCCAAAGAGAACAAAAGCATAATTCCTTGCATTTTCAAGACTGATTCTTCCTGAAGGAATAGGGCGATTAGGCTTGTTGATTTCATCTATCTTCACATCAAAAACATCATTGATGGTATTTCCTGCACCAGTACATACGAAAACAATCAGTGCACAGATGATTATAGGCAACTCATAATAATGACCAACAAACATCATCAATATTACAGCAATAGCTGCCATAACTGCATTTCCTGGACGGATTATTTCTAAATAAGCATTCATTTTATTTCCTCAATTTATCTTTTAAATAAATTTATAATTTTATAAGTATAAATCTTTTATTTTTTTTAATATAATTATTAAAATTATTAAATCATTAATTTTATTGAAAGTGTTAATTTTCTAATTCATTCAATAAATCAGCGAATTTTTTAGCCATATT
>JAZNRM010000091.1:0-1927 GCA_045590695.1 Methanobrevibacter sp. | reverse complement strand
ATGACCTCTGCTGGAAAAGGAAAAGGATTCAAATGCAAAAGTTGCGGCAAAAGGATAGAGTCAGATGAAAAGATTGCTGAAAAGGTAGAAAGAACATTAGTCAATGGCAGATTCTATGAAACTCCAGTTTCTGCAAGACGTCATTTGGCAAAGCCTTTGGTTCGTATGAATTTATAACATTCTGTTTTTTTTTAAATTTATTTTTCCTTTTTTTAAAATCCTCTCAAATTTTTATTAATGCTTGTTAATTCCTTAATTAATTCAATTAAGCATTATTCATTGTTTTTAGCCTAAATAGTATTAACTTATAAAGTATTAAGTTAAAAATAGAATATAATAACGATTTCATATCAATTGTTAATTTTTTAAAAAATTGATATCACTCTTAGGAGGGATTTTATTTCTGGTGATGATTTAGAGAATATTGATGAACAAAATATGCATGAGCAACGCCTGCATGAACAGAAATTGCGTCAGGTACATATGCGTAGGCAAAACAGGTTTAAACAGCATAGGTTAAGAAGAAGAGCAGATAGGGCAATAAAAAGGAGACCTCCATGGAGAGAGTTAAACTTAAATTTTGTTGTATTGATTTTAGTTATTATTTCAATGTCCATTGGAATTATAGAGATTAAAATAACAGATACCATCAGTTTCTTATTGTTGCCTTTGATATATTCTTTGATTATGGGTTTAATTCTCTATTTGGCAAAGCCATTTAAGTATATTGATCTTGAACAAGCTAAGGTGGCTGAAGGGGTTATGGTTTTACTTATCGGTGTTTTACTTTGTAAATTGGCTATTTCAAGTGGTCAATCCATAGGCATTATTTTTCAGGTAGGTCCTGCTTTGATTTTGCAGCTATTGGGAGATTTAGGTACTCTTATAGCATTGCCTGTTGCTTTGCTTTTAGGTTTTAGAAGAGAAGTTATTGGTATGGCCAGTTCCATTTGTCGTGAACCTAACTTGGGAATCATTATCGATAAATATGGTTTTAACTCTCCTGAAGCACGTGGGGTTTTGGCTATTTTCGTAATAGGATCAATTATCGGAACCCCTTATATCAGTTTCTTATCAAGCATATGTGTTTCACTCATACCATTCCACCCATATGCTTTTGCAATGGCTTCTGGTATTGGTAGTGCAAGTATGAACGCTGCAGCATTGGTTCCGTTAGTGCATACTTACCCTGCTATGGCCACTCAATTGGAAGCTTTTGCGGGATGCAGTAATATTCTTTCATTCTGTTTAGGAATTTACATGTGTATGTTTGTTTCATTGCCTCTTGCAGAAAAACTGTATAAATGGCTATCTCCAAAATTAGGTAAAGGAAATGCACATATCGATGATGATGGCTATCTTCCTGATGAGGTTCATGAGGACGAAGATATCATTGACGATTTGAACATAGGCAAACTTAAAAGATGGGGAGCATTGCTTTTTGGATTTTCAATTATTGTAGCAGTTGGAAATGTCGTAGGATATCACACTTCCTTTGTTGATTCATTTATTGCTATGATAATTATCTCAATCATTACAATTATAGGCATGTCCCTTGAAAGGATTTTTCCGGTTCACATTCCATCAATTATCTTTATAAGTTTAATTGGTCTGTTTGTGGCTATTCCTGGTGTTCCTACAGCCGATTTTGTGGCCCAATATGTTTCTCAAGTTGAATTGACCACTATATGTACTGCATTCTTAGGTTATGTCGGTATTGCAATCGGTAAGGATTGGGAAGAGTTCAAGAGAATCGGTTGGAGAGGAGTCATTGTTGCTTTAATAGTAATCACTGGAACTTACCTTGGATCTGCAACTATTGCAAACTTGACTTTATTTGTAACTGGAATGATTTAATAAATCATTTTTTTCATTATTTTTTTATTTTTAAACAATTTTTATTTTTAAATTATTTTTTCTATATTCT
>JAZNRM010000090.1:0-9369 GCA_045590695.1 Methanobrevibacter sp. | reverse complement strand
AGTCTAAGAAAATGAGTCTAAGAAATAGCTGTTTAGAAAAATAAAAAAATAATTTAATGGATTAATTTCAATTAATTGATGGAATACCTTAAGGTAGCAGCCATACCACCTAATCCTTCAAGCTGCTTTCCACCTTCATGCTGGCTGCTTATGACTAAAACCTCACCAGACATGTTTTCCACCATATCCATGGACTCCTCCAAGTCTTCGCTCCTAATCAGATTATCCAGAACCAACAACTTTTCAATAGCTCCCAAATTGATAGCCTCTTTCACTTGCTTTTTACCATAAACAACTAAATTGGAAGATTTTGCTATTTCCTGAAGGATTTCATTGATTGCGGAAATTTCAAAGGCAACCCTATTCTCAGCAGCCAATTTTTCAACTGTGCCCTTTTTAAGAACTTCATTGATGCCCACTCTTCCACCTGAACCGGTGGCTTCAACTATGGACTTTTTAGCCAAATCCTTATGCTTCAATTCAAGGTACTTCAAGAAATCGCTTTTATAAAATCCAGGACCTGCCAAAACAATGGTTTGAATATTGTCAAACTTGAGAATATAATCAACTATCTTCTGATAGAACTTCTCAATATTCTTTGCACGGTTCTTATCGATTATCCTTTTTCCGGAAACATTTCCCATAACTGGCCCGTAATATTCAATTCCAAATTGCCTCATCAAGCCGAAGTCCGCTACATCATCTTCCAATACAACAATGATTGCAGACAATTTCTTGGAAGCTTCAATGGCTTGGTTGATTCTTTTCAATGCATAGCCAGACCAATGTTCCTTAAATATTTTGATTGGAGTGTTCAGTTTCGCTTCAATTGTATGGTGAGATCCAAGAGGAATCAAGTCTTCAGGGCCTTTGATGATGGAACCGATTATCCTAAGCTTTCCGGTAAATATGTGAAAGCTTACATCCTCTACAGAAACCCCTAAAGTAAAGGTCTTTTTAACTCCCCTATCACTTCTTAACTTATCTCCAGTATTGTCCTGAATCCTTCTTGTTGTCTTAGAGTATACGGTATCTCCCTCAGCGATTATGTGAGACAGATGCCACAAGTCATCTAAAGTTTCAGGAAGAAGTTCGATAATTCCTTTCTTTCTATCTTGATAAGTTATTTTCATGAATAAACCTCAATTAAAGCGTATAAAAATCATAAACTTATTATTAAATCTCATTAAAATTAATCAAAAATTATAAAAAACTCAATGGTTATATAATTATTATAACAATATAAAATATGATTATTGGTAATATATAAAATTAAGTAATTTTAAAAAATATTTTCAAAACCAATGAAATAATTTTTATCGATTTCTAAAACAAAACTAATAGAGCTAATAAAATGAAAATTGGAATTATTGGAGGAACACGGGGTTTAGGAAGAACCATTGCATGGTATTTGAAAGACTTTGACTTTGATGTCACAATTACCGGAAGAGATTCAATTACAGGAAAGCAAGTCAGTGAGGAACTTGGAATAAAATATTGCGACAATAATAAGAAGATTGTTCAAGATAGCGATATTGTGATTATTTCCGTTCCTATTTCAAGCACAGAAGCAGTTATAGAGGAATTAGGACCCTTTATGAAAGAAGGTTCATTGATGATTGATGTTACTTCAGTGAAAGAGGGCCCTAGCTGCAAAATGAAGGAATGCATTGGAGAAGGAGTTGAATTCATCCCTACTCACCCAGTCTTTGGTCCAAGAACAACAGACTTGAAAGGGCAAATCATAGTGCTTACACCAATTGAAAAGGGAAATTGGTACCCTAGAATCTACAAGTTCCTTGAAGATAAGGGAATGAGAATAGTGGAAACAAGTCCAGAACATCACGATGACATGATGGGAGTTGTACAGGTCTTGACTCACTTCTCATACATCTCTACAGCTTCAGCTATTGAAAAGCTTCAAATTGACATCAAGGATACTGAAAACTATGAAAGTCCAATTTACAATTTAATGATTGATACAATAGCCAGGATAGTATCTCAAAATCCTTATCTTACCTACTCAATCCAACATGAAAACAAGCGTGGAGAAAAGATTAGACAAGCTCTTTTTGATTCAATAAGCGAATTGAAAGAAGCATTGACAAATGAGGATGAAGATGAGTTTGTTGAAATAGCCCTTAGAGCTACAAAGCATATGGGAGACATTCAAGCGGCTTTAGGTAGAAGTGACAAGGCAATAAATGCACTTACCCAAGAATATAACATATTAATGCAATCCATTGGACAGGAAGTAGGCCTTAAGCATATTTATTCCGATACAATACATGTTGGAAAAATCAAGGAAATTGATTTGGATTTCGTGTATTTGGAAGATGAAAACGGAAAGGTTAAAAAGCTAAAGATATCAAATGCTGAAATGCTGGATGAAGATGAACTCTTCAATTGGAAAGTCAAGAATCAGAAAATACACACAAGAGACCTTAGCGCAATCTTCAGGAGAAAATCAAATCCTCACATCATCAAGGACACTTTAAAAAGAATTGATGACATTGTTGATGTGGAAATAATTGACATTTACAAAGGTGAACCTATAAAGGAAGATGAAATCAGTTACACCTTTTCAATTCAATCATTAAGCAAAGAAGCCATTGAAGAATGTGAAAAACTTATAAAAGGATTCGGCGGAATTACCAGATAAAATTAATTAAACTGAGGTTAAACGATGAAAATGATTAAGCAAACATTGGGTTTGAATGTAGAGGATTCAAAATATTACCTCAAACTTATTCTAGAAGCTGTTTTAATCGGTTTATTCTCAGGATTAGTTGTATCATTATACAGATTCGGATTGGACAATAGCGAAAACATCCTATTTTCCACCTTAAAGTACATTCAAGGTGACTTCCTACTGACAATTGCATGGTTTGCAATACTTGCAATTATGGGATTCATAACTGCACTCTTAATGAAATGGGATCCAGACAGCTTAGGAAGTGGAATCCCTATAGTTATGGGTGAAGTTAAAGGATACTTTGATGTATGCTGGTGGAAGACATTGATTGCCAAGTTTCTTGGAGGAACCCTTACAGCACTTGGAGGACTTTCCTTAGGAAGAGAAGGTCCATCTGTACAATTGGGAGCAATGGCTGCAAAAGGTGTTTCAAAATACCTTCCAAACAGCAAAACCGATGAAAAGCGTCTTTTGGTATGCGGAAGTGGAGCAGGACTTGCAGCTACATTCAGTGCCCCTCTTGCAGGATTCATTTTCACATTGGAGGAAATCAATAAGGGATTTGACAGGTCCATTGTTATTGTAGGATTGGTATCAGCAGTTGTAGCAGACTTGGTATCAAAAATATTCTTTGGACAAAGTCCAATATTCCCCTTCACATCATTGAATCTTCCTTTAAAATATTTCTACCTATTGATAGTTTTAGGAATCATTGTTGGAATCTTAGGATACATTTACAATGTAGGAATGATTAAGGCTTCTGAAATGTGGGAAAAATTAAGTTTCCTCCCGCTTGAAGTGAAATACGTCATAGTATTCCTTGTTACTGGTGTTGTAGGCCTAATCTTACCTAATGTGCTTGGAGGCGGATACTCCATGATGCATTTGATAGAATACACCTTGCCTCCATTGTCAATACTTATTGTCCTTTTGATTGGAGAATACCTTCTTTTAATATTCTGCTTCGGTTCAAGTGCACCAGGAGGAATATTCTATCCAGTTCTTGTTATTGGAGCTTATATCGGTGCAATATTCAGTGCAATAGTTATTCCTATCTTTGGACTAAATCCACTTATTGCTTATAAATTCATCATGATTTCAATGGCTGCAATGTTTGCAAGTTCTGTCAGGACCCCAATAACTGCAGTTGTGTTGATTGCAGAGATGACTGGAGTTACAAACTCCCTTGTTGCAATGATTGTAGTGACCATACTTGCATATATCATTCCAACAATCCTTGGAAACGATCCAATTTATGAAACATTGCTTATGAGACTCTTGAAAAAGAATAAGGGAATTGACTTCGATAAGACAAAAAGCGTTTTGGAAGAGTATGTTGTTCCAATGGACTGTGCATTGATAGGAACAAAAATTTGGGAGCTCCCTATCCCTAAATCCGCTATGGTTGTATCTGTTGTAAGAAGCGGAAACACATTGATTCCTGATGATGAATTAAAATTGAAATATGCTGATGAATTGTTCATAATTATGAATCAAAACACATACCCTGAAGATAATCGGAAAATAGAATCCTTGATTTACAAAAATTGGAAAGAAGAATAATGCTTATTTTAAATTCAAATTAAAAAAAAAAAAAAAAAATAAAATGGTGACTAATATGAGAATAGCTGTTGCTTCAACTAATGGAGAAAACGTGGATTTGCACTTTGGAAAAGCAAGATCATTATATGTTTATGAATATGATGAGGAAGAGGATAAATTCAACTTTTTAGGCCAAAGAAATGTTGAAATCGAAGCCGACATGAAACACCAAAATCCAAAGATCATTGAAGCCATTGAAGATTGTGAAGTGGCAATATGCGAACAGTTCGGACCTAAAGCAGCAATATATGCAGAAGATGCAGGTTTGAAATTGGTAAAGGATGAAGGAACCGTTGAAGAGGTTTTAAGAAAATACATAGACCATGTGAATTTCATGAAAAACATTAAAATTTAATTAATTATTGGGGCTTGAAGATGTCTAAAAAAGTCAATTTAAAACCAAGGGCAATGATGTATCCCTCTCCTGCAGTTATTGCCTCTGCTTATGATGAGAATGGAAGAGCAGATGCATGCACACTTGCATTTGCAACAATGTGTAGCCACAAACCTCCTGCAGTGATGATTGCAATCAATTCTACTGCTAAGCGAAAAACCCTTAAAAGCATATTAGAAAGAGAGGAGTTTGTTTTAGGTTTCCCAACAGTAGACCAAGTTGCAGAGACAGATTACATTGGAATTGCATCAGGATATGATGTGGATAAGCTTGAAAAGGTAGGTTTCACAACCACTAAAGCTAAGGAAGTTAATGCACCAATCATAAATGAAATGAAAGTTTCAATTGAATGTAAAGTCATGAATACTGTAGATGTAGGCAGCCATACTCAAATAACCGGTGAAATCGTAAACATTCAAGCAGATGAAGATGTCATAGGTGAAAAGGGAAAAGTTGACTTGAAATTGCTTAATCCAATAGTTTATGATGATGTTTTATATGACTACTTTGAAGTTGGAGATAAAATAGCTGATGCATTCAATGTAGGGGTTAAGTTTAGAAAATAGAAATAAAAAAAGAAATTAAAATAAGAAATTAAAAAATTAAGATATCTTTTAAATAAAAATTAAAATGAAAAAAAGAAAATAAATTAAAAGATTAAAGAACTATTTTTTAGCTCCTTGAAGAGCAATAGGAACATATTCCTTAAATTTTTCATCATTCAACAAGTCAGTATTTTCCAAAAGATACTTGCTTGTTATCTTATTGATTTTAGACAATTTTATTTGACTGTTGATATATCCTTCTTCTTTAATCAGTCTAATGAGTCCTTTTCCATATGTCAAGGACGGATCTACAATTCTTTGTCTCATTGAATCTATAAGTGACCTGCTGCCAATGCCTAAGGTTCTGCACATGTCATCAACTTCATCAAGAATGCTTAAACCCCATTCTTCCAAACTGATTTTTTCACCGTCTTTAATCAATTTCATACTGAAGTCATAAGCTGCCTCAGCAGTTATTTCCTCATTGTAAATAGCTTCCTCTTGCCAATTTTCATAATCTGACTCTTCAGCAATCAAGCAGTAAATTAGGAATAAATGAAGAAACTCCATATCCCTTTTGATTAAACCGCATTTATAGAATGGGTTGATGTCTAAAGTTCTTATTTCCACATACTTGATTCCATCCTCTTTTAAAGATAAAAGCACGTCTCTTGGGTCTTTAGGCTTTAATCTGATTTGGGTATACAATTCCTTTGCTTGAGATAAGTGACCTTCATCAATGAAAGACTGGACATCATTTGCAAATTCATCTACTGAATGGTAATTCGGATATAGGTGCACGAGATTCTTATATCCGCAGGATGCATTCCTGAATGAAGGACCTCTTTCGCTATAAACACTTCCACGATTATCACTATTTTCCATCAAGTGGGTACATTCTGGAGTGAAGGTATCATGAGCTGCAACAGAACATCCTGTAAGATAGATTATAAGCCAAACATAGCGAATGTAGTTTCTTGATATCTTTAGATAAAGCCTATTCTTAAATTCCTTATATGACATCCTTGAATTTTCACTGCTTTCAATTTCACTGATGTCCAAATTTTCATACAATTTTTCTATCAGTTCTTCCTTAAATGAAAAGTTAAAATGAATTCCAGAAATCAATTGCTTCCTTAACCCATATTTTTTAGCCAACCCTTTTCTATACTCCATTGACTCTTCTGCCAATTCTCTGCCTTTATATTTTGCAATTGGGATTTTGCTTGAGTCGGGAAGTATGCAAGGCAATGATTGGAACCATAGGAACTCATCATCATCTAAAGAGCTGTTGACTAAATCAGACATAAATGAGAAAAATGAGAACGCTTCATCGATAGTGTCGAATGTTGGAGTGATGATCTCTATTTGGCTTTCAGAGAAATCTGTTGTAATGTAAGGATTAGATAATTTGTTTCCAAATATTTCAGGGTGTGGACTAAGTGAGAGCTCTCCATTTTCACGAACTCTTAATCCTTCCCACTCTATACCGAAAGAACCTTGTTTTAAATCCTCTGAACTTGCATTCTTATGCAATTGAGATAAATTGAATATCCTATCCATTTTATCACACCTCATATCCTATAAATCACCATAATCTTTAATGATTTCCTCTAAACTTATTCCTTCTTTCAATGAATTCAAAACCCTTTTTCCAGGATTTGTTCTCTCATTAACATTTCTGTATAATGGTTCTAAAAAGATTTCCTCACCAAGATCTCTTTCTTTCAAACCTTCTTTTGCCAAACCCAAAATGTCCCTTGCAAGACTATACAATTCATCCTGATCAATTGAAATTGGAATTTCAGTTCTAATCAATAATTTACGAAGTTCTGTACTGTTATAAGATTCATTGAAGACAGCAGCGTTAGAAAATAGCTTTTCCATTTCCTTGGTTTTATGCTTTAACCCTACATGAAAAGCTGCAACAGACATGGAGTCCTTGATAGGTTGAGTGCAGACACTCCTATACTCAAGGGTTCCTCTAAAAGTCAAATTGATGAACTTAAATGCTCTTAAATATTCAATATCCTCTAAAGATGGCTTAAACTCAATGTTCCTGTAAGACCCTTTACAGTAATATTCCCCTACAATGGAATCGCTGTTGAAATATTCCTTTAAAGGCATGGATTGGAAATTTATGTAAAATCCATCACGCATTACACAGTATATATTCAAGGATTCAAGATATGAAATCAATTCATTGATACTGCTAAGCTCAATGTCATACATTCCAATATTGTGAGGGTTGATTCCATGGGTACTGTACTCCCATAGGTTATCCCTAAAGCAAACATAATCCTCATTATCCTCTAAAAGGACTGAATTGGAAAAGAGCAATGCCTTAATAGGCTCCAATTTGGAAAATATGTTTATGTTTTCAATCAAGTCATCATATGGAACATCCAATTGAACCTGAGAAGCACTTGAAAACATTCCATAACCTGGATAATCATGGAAATACATCAATGAATCAGAATAGTTGTCAGCTGATTTCAAGTGATTGTAAAGCATCAGATATCTTTCATTAGGAATTGGAATCTCATTATTGTATTTTCTATATGGGTTTATTCCCATACCGCTTAAAGTATGGTTATACTCTTCAAATCGTTCCTTAACGAAACTGTAATATTCAGCAAATCTTTCATTGATTGTGAACAAGTCCTCTTCCTTTCCCATAGCAAATTCTATATTGTTATATGAACAGTCATAGCATACAACATCATCATTTTCACTATTTCTCAAAGCGTAAATGTTACCATCATAATCTACGCCTTCAGCTTCAAAAAAATTGAAATGATTCTTAAATGATTCAGTTACACGATGAACTACATCAAAATCCACTGCTTCCTTATTAAGGTTGATTATCGGAACCTCAATTTCAATTCCAATATACTCCTTTTTAGATTTTTTAGTGGATTCCAAGAACATCTGACAGATCTTTTCCCTTATCATTTCATCTGTAATTGTATCATCTGCCACTTTAATCAGCTCCAATCCCCATTTGACATTATTCTTTAAAAAGAATAAATCTTCATTTCTAAAACAAAAAATTTTTAATGAACTATAAATACTCATAAAACAGAGACTTCATAATCCATTCATAAATCATAGGAGACCATTACCACACATATTCTTCATTAGGGTCCCTTTTTATAGTTTTGGCAAAATTGTCAATAAACTTAATCTGCTCTTCAGTTTCAACATATTCAAATGAATGAGGTTTTGCCTCAAATAACAATTCCCCATTTTTAAAGGAAATTAAAGTATTTAAAGGCACTTCTTCCCAATCATTTGAATCCAAAGCTTGGGTTGAAATAAACACGCTGTTTTCTGTTTTCAAATAATGCAATGACCCTTTAAGATTTGTGTGAACATACATCTGTTCTCCATCATAAACAATTAAATTTAATTTATTGGATAATGCCATGAAACTTACCAAATCCTCTACTATGTAGAATCTCTCTTTCAAGCTTAAAGGTCCCCCTTTGAAAGCTTCAAACTTATTTATCATATCAACAATAGCTAAAAGGATTCTCTCAGAATCGGTTTCTCCCTCTTCCTCAGTACTGTATTTACATAGATCAGGACAGTCAAAAACGGTTCCGTTATGGATAAGAGTCCATCTCCTACCAGCATTATCTTTTTTAACAAAAGGATGGCAATTGTAAAAATCCCTCTGACCAATAGTTCCAAAACGGATATGTGCCAAAAGATTTTTAGAAACTATTGGATTCAATAGAATATTTCCGAGCATAATGCTGCTTCGAGCTTTCTTAGGCTCTTTGAATATGCTGAATTTTTCTGGATCTAAGATAGCTAATCCCCAACCGTGAGGATGTTCTTCACAATGGCTATAAAATTCCTTTAGATAATCATTAAGCTCTTCTTCTTTTGATGAGCTAAATCCAAAAATCTCACACATTTTTTTACCTCCTTTCATTTTTTTAATAACAAGTCATAAATTATGTTATAACAATTGTTATATTTTTTATATTATTTAAATGTTTTAGTCATGAATCAGGAAAATTGGAAAATTATCTGACCATAAAAGAAATATGTTAGGAATATCTTAAAAATTTAACTAAAGAATTTAAAAATCTAAAATAAAAGAATATTAAAATAAAAACTAT
>JAZNRM010000089.1:0-2431 GCA_045590695.1 Methanobrevibacter sp. | reverse complement strand
AACAAAATGAAAATAAAATCATTGTTGAATTTAAAAATTATATTTATTTGTTAAAATTAAAATTGAATTAATAGCAATTATAGCTATTTTAATTAAAATTAAATTATTAAATGGTTGTGATTTAATGGCAGGAATTGTTGGATATGGGGCAAATGTGCCTTCATATAGAATTAAAGTAGAAGAAATCGCAAAGGTATGGGGAGATAACCCTGATTCAATCTCAAACGGTTTAATCGTTAATGAAAAATCAGTGCCTTCATCTGATGAGGACACTGCAACCATTGCAGTTACCGCTGCAAGATATGCATTAGCTAGAGCACAAATCGATCCTCAAGATATTGGAGCAGTTTACGTTGGTTCAGAATCTCATCCTTATGCAGTAAAACCAACCGCTACAATAGTTGCAGAAGCAATTGGAGCTACTCCTGATATGACTGCAGCAGACTTGGAATTTGCTTGTAAAGCAGGAACTGCAGGAATTCAAGCCACTATGGGTTTAGTAGACTCTGGCATGATCAAATACGGTTTAGCTATTGGTGCTGATACCTCTCAAGGAGCTCCTGGAGATGCTTTGGAATACACTGCATCTGCTGGTGGTGCAGCTTACATCATTGGTAACAAGAACACCATTGCTGACTTTGGAACTACTTACAGCTACACTACTGACACTCCTGATTTTTACAGAAGAGAAGGTCAACCTTATCCAAGTCACGGAGGAAGATTCACTGGTGATCCAGCTTACTTCAAACATGTATTTGGAGCAGCAAAAGGATTGCTTGAGAAAACCGATACAACAGTGGAAGATTATGATTATGCTATTTTCCATCAACCTAATGGTAAATTCTACTTAAGGGCAGCTACAAAATTAGGATTCAAACCAGAACAATATAAAGACGGTCTCTTAACTCCTAATGTAGGAAACACATACTCTGGTGCTGTTCCTTTAGCGCTTTCCAATGTTTTGGATAAAGCAGAACCTGGAGATAAGATTTTCATTGTATCCTACGGTTCAGGTGCAGGTAGTGATGGATTTACCTTAACTGTAAATGACAGAATTGAAGAAGTTAAAAATTTAGCTCCTACAACTGAAGAAATCCTCTCTAAAAAGATTTATGTTGATTATGCAGTTTATGCTAAATTTAAAGGAAAACTTAGAATGGCATAGGAAGAGGATAAAGTTAGAGGAATTAATTATAATATTTATGATAAAGGTGAAAAAATGAGAGATGTTGCAATTATCGGAGCTTCCCAAACAAAATTCGGTGAATTATGGGACAGTTCATTTAGAGAATTAATTTCACAAGCTGGTCTTGGAGCTATGGAAGATGCTAATGTTAGCGGTGCAGACTTAGAGGCAATGTTTGTTGGAAACATGTCTGCAGGTCTTTTCGTAGGTCAAGAACATATAGCAGCACTTATTTCTGATAGTATGGGTATGAACCCAATTCCATGTACAAGAGTTGAAGCTGCTTGTGCATCAGGAGGACTCGCACTTAGACAAGGTATTATGGCTGTCGCTTCAGGTTATCATGATGTAGTGGTATCTGCAGGTGTGGAAAAGATGACTGATGTTGTAGATGCAACACCAGCTATTGCTACCGCTTCTGACCAAGAATGGGAAGCACAGCAAGGAGCTACTTTCCCATCATTATATGCTATGATTGCTCAAAGACATATGTACGAATATGGAACCACAAGAGAGCAATTGGCTATGATGTCTGTAGTAAACCATAAGAACGCTTCAAACAACCCTAATGCTCAATTCCCATTTGAAATTAGTGTTGATAAAGTATTGGCATCCTCCCCTGTTGCAGATCCATTAACTTTACTCGACTGTTCACCTGTTTCTGACGGTGCAGCAGCTATTGTTATTTGTGCAGCAGAAAGAGCTAAGGAGTTCACTGACACTCCTATTTATGTAAGGGCATCTGCACAGTCTTCTGGAACCATTGCATTGCACAGCAGAAAAGACATTACTACTTTAGATGCAACCATTGCAGCTTCCAGAAAAGCATATGATATGGCTGGAGTGACTGTAAAAGATATTGATGCTACTGAAGTTCACGATTGTTTCTCAATCAACGGATTGCTTGCAATTGAAGACCTTGGATTTGCTAAGAAAGGTGAAGGTGGAAAAGTTCTTGAGGAAGGACAAACCAATATTGATGGTGATTGTCCAATTAACCCATCTGGTGGTTTAAAGGCAAGAGGACACCCTCTTGGTGCTACTGGTATTGCTCAAGCTGCTGAAATCGTATGGCAATTAAGAGGAGAAGCAGGCAAACGTCAAGTGGATGGTGCTGAAATCGGTATGACCCATAATGTTGGTGGTACTGGTGGTACTTGTGCTGTTCACATCTTTGGTAGAGATCTTAACTAGATTTCTACTTTCTTAACTTTTTTTATTAACTTTACTTTTTTTATTTAATTA
>JAZNRM010000088.1:0-1627 GCA_045590695.1 Methanobrevibacter sp. | reverse complement strand
AAAAAATTTTCGAGAAAGAATATTTTTAAGAATTTTATTAAATTTCTAATTTATTAAAATCCACTAGTATTCATTATATTTATTAATTAATTTATATTACAGGTGATAAAATGGCTAACAAAAATTATGGATTAAGTACTTTAGGATTACACGCAGGACAAGAAGAACCAGACCCAGCAACTGGATCAAGAGCTGTTCCGATTTATCAAACTTCATCTTATGTATTTAAGGATACGGATGAAGCAGCAAATAGGTTTGCTCTTCAGGAATTTGGTCAAATTTACAGTAGATTAACTAACCCTACTAGCGATGCATTTGAAGCAAGAATTGCTGCTATCGAAGGTGGAAATTCTGCAATATCTGCTGCTAGTGGTTTAGCTGCTATTACTTATGCATTATTAAACATTACCCAACCTGGAGATGAAATTGTTTCTGCAGATAATT
Organism: Methanobrevibacter sp.; assembly: GCA_045590695.1. Classification (GTDB taxonomy): domain Archaea; phylum Methanobacteriota; class Methanobacteria; order Methanobacteriales; family Methanobacteriaceae; genus Methanobrevibacter. The sequence continues at coordinate 1,183 of JAZNRM010000088.1, read as the reverse complement.
TATATGGGGGAACATATCAATTGTTTGATTACACTTTTAAGGATTTGGCACGTAATGTTATCTTTGTAGATTCACAAGATCTTGATGCTTTTGAAGCTGCTATAACTGATAAGACAAAAGCGATTTATGTGGAATCCATTGGAAATCCTAAATTGGATGTTCCTGAATTTGAAAAACTTGCTGAAATCGCTCATTCTCATGATATTCCATTAGTGGTAGACAACACTGCTGCTGTTGGGTTAGTAAGACCTTTAGATCATGGGGCAGATGTAATTGCAGCTTCTGCAACTAAGTTTGTTGGAGGTCATGGTACTGCTATAGGAGGATATATTGTAGATAGCGGTAAATTCAATTGGGGTAATGGTAAATTCCCTACAATTTCTGAACCAGATCCAAGTTATCATGGTCTTAACTATTGGGAAATATTCGGTGATTTCCCAGGACTTGGAAACATTGCTTACACTCTTCGTATTAGAGCAAGATTATTAAGAGACTTAGGTGCAACTCTTGCTCCGGTTCACAGTTTCATATTCTTGCAAGGTTTAGAAACTTTATCTATCAGAATGGCTAAACACTCTGATAATGCATTAAAAGTAGCTAAACATTTAGAACAACACCCTGCAGTAAGTTGGGTAAGTTATCCTGGACTTGAAAGTCATCCAACACATGAAACTGCTAAAAAATACTTAGGAGACCAATATGGTGCTTTATTAACCTTTGGTGTTAAAGGTGGACTTGAAGCAGGAAAAGAATTTATTGATAATCTTGAATTGTTATCTTTACTTGCTAATATTGGTGATGCAAAAAGTTTAGTTATCCACCCAGCTTCCACTACACACCAACAATTGACTCCAGAAGAACAGGAAAGCACTGGTGTAACTCCTGACTTGATTAGAGTATCTGTAGGTCTTGAAGATGTAGAGGATATCATTGCTGATATTGATCAAGCTTTAGATAAAGTTACTGCTAAATTTGGAGAATAATTAAATTCTCCAATTTTTTTAATTTTTCAATACTCTCAATTTTTATTTTTTTTTAAATTTTAATATTTTTTCACTTATTACTCACTTATTTTTTCAATTAATTCTTCAATTTCCATAATGCTATTTTTTAAAAAAATTAGTTAAACCTAAACTTTATATACTAAAACTTACTAATAATAAATTAGGAAATTTAACTATAG
>JAZNRM010000087.1:0-1844 GCA_045590695.1 Methanobrevibacter sp. | reverse complement strand
TGGCCTCCGACTTATAAAATATAGAAAAAAGAAAAAAAGAAATAAAAAGATATTCTAAAGAACACCTTTTGTACTTAAAATTTCATCATGCTCAATTTTACAGCCATCATACAATGATTTTGCAAATGCCTTGAAAAGAGCTTCTGCCTTGTGGTGATCATTTGCACCTTCACAGGTTCCATAGATATTGATTTTTCCACTGGAAGCAAAGGATTCAAAGAAGTGAACTACAACATCACTGCTTAAGTCACCAATCTTGTCATGCTTGAAATCCAAGTCCATATTGCAGTAGCTACGGCCGCTGATGTCTATGGCAACAGTCGCAACTGAGTCATCCATAGGGACAATAGCATGACCCATTCTTCTGATGCCCTTCTTATCACCGATAGCATTTGCGAAAGCTTCACCTAATAGAATTCCAACATCTTCTACAGTGTGGTGATCATCGATTTCAATATCACCAATCGCTTTAACCTTCAAGTCAATAAAGCTGTGTTTGGAAAAGGATTCAAGCATGTGATTGAAGAAATTGACTCCTGTATCAATTTCATATTTTCCAGTTCCATCTATATCTAATTCTATATTAATGTCTGTTTCAGATGTCTTTCTTGAAACTTTAGCTATTCTAGTCATTGAATCACTCACTCGGTTTAAGTTTTTAATAAGCATATCATATAGTAAACAATTTGAAGTAAAATTTTAAACTATATTTTAATTAAAATAACGTTTAATTATTCATTCATTAGGTGCATTTCTCATAATTTTAATTGCATCTGGACCGCATTCATTGCACATAATGTACAAACGTGACAATAGTCTAAGTTTGATCATGCAACCGTATCAATTGTCCAAATATATCCACCTTTAGGGCAAATTTCCTTACAGTTACCACATGCAGTGCATTTGTCCTCGTCAACTATAATTTTTAAAATTGTATCACCTATTGAATAGTTCGTATAATAATCCTAATATTATCTTATTATATTTTTATATATAAAATTAATTGCATAATTGCAGAATAAGCTATTGGCCATTTGATTTCAATGATTATTATTTAATCGGCTAAAGGATCTATAATTTTAATGTAGCTATTGACAATGCCTTAAATGAAATGAATACCTCTTTTCCGAGTTCAAGCTTTAAATCCTTCAATGCGGATAGGGATATGTCTGCATATATATCTACTCCGCTTACAGTTATCCTGACACGAACTGTTTCTTCGTTTAACTTCAATTCAGTAACTGTTCCTTCCAAAACATTTCGCACACTTGAATTTTGAGGGTTCAATGCTTTATAAACACTTGATTTGTGAGGCTTTAAAGTTATTGAAATATTGTCATAGCTTATCAATGCTAAAATTTTATCTCCAATAGAATAATTTTTATTTAAAGGAATGGTCAACTCTAAATCTTTGATCTTTAGAGTCATGTCCTTCTTTTCGTTGCCTATATCGACAATTTCCGCTTCAAGTTCATTTGTTTCCTTGTGGAGTTCTATGATAGCATTGATCTTTTTGCATTCCTTGAGAATTAGTTGACCCTCTTCGGTAAGAATGGTACTGCCTCCACCACCACTTCCACCTTTTTTGGTACTAACAATTGCTATATCCAATGTAGATTCGATTTTATCAATATAATTTAGAGCAGTTCTATAGGAAATTTTACAAAGTTTAGCAGCTTCTGTAATGGATTCCCTTTCATTGATGTAGTTTAAAAGATTGTATTTCTTCTCATCCAAGAGAAAAGAATTTCCATCTACATTTATTTTATATTCAACACCAGCTTTTACTTCAGTCATATTAATCGTCCCTTTTCCTAAATTCAACTTATTTTTCCAAAATTACC
>JAZNRM010000086.1:0-8583 GCA_045590695.1 Methanobrevibacter sp. | reverse complement strand
TAGGTGCAAAAGAAAAATGTTAGAGAAAATGATGGAAAACCACAAAATCTTAATTGCGATTCCAATTATTCTTGCACTTTTATCATTAGTTCTTATAGGTTTTAATGGCTTGGAACAAGGTGTTGACTTAAAAGGAGGTTCACAAGCGGAATTACAGCTATTAGGTTCTGTAACTCCAAGTGAATTGGAAGACACACTTGATGCCAAATTGAACACCAACAATATAAAAGTTACAAATAATGGAAACAATAAGGTTACTGTGGAATTGGAAAACAATATCAATTCAAGTACATTTACAAGCGCCATAAATGGAAAGGCAAAGGTAATCAGCTATAATGAAATTGGTCCTGTCTTAAGTGAAGAAGCAATGGGACAAATCTATATCGCTATGATTTTTGCATTCCTCTTTATGGCAATTACCGTGTTTATTGTATTTAGAGAACCTGTACCATCTGTTGCAATTATCCTCGCAGCTTTGTGTGATATACTCATTGCACTTGGAGGAATGTCAATATTCAAGATTCCATTGTCAATTGCATCTGTAGGTGCATTGCTAATGCTTATTGGGTACAGTGTAGATACAGATATTCTTCTTACAACCAGACTTTTGAAAAGAAGAGAAGGAACTGTGGAAGAGCGTGCTAAAAATGCTATGTATACCGGTTTAACCATGTCCTTTGCAGCAATAGCTGCAATGGGAATCCTATTCGTGGTAACCAAAATCATCATGCCTGAAGCAACTACATTAAGTAATATTTCTGCAGTTTTAGTAATCGGATTGATTGGAGATATTCTTTCCACTTGGTTAATGAACTTAGGAATTCTTAAGACTTACATCGATTGGAGACAATCTAAAAAACAAGAGAAATATAATGTAGGTTCATCTTCAAGCAAGAGCAAATCATCTAAATCTGATGAAGATAAATCCAAATTAAGCTTTAAAGATAAACTTAAGAGGAAAACTGAAGTTGAAGATGATGAGGTAATGACTAAAATCCAAGAGGAATTGGAAAAAATAGACAATATGGAAGAAGTTGCAGAAGATATTCCAAAATCCAAAAAATCTTCAAATAAGAAATCCAATAAAAAACAAAAAGCTAAAGGCAATAAACGTAAAGCTAAAAAGCAAAAAGGAAAAGGAGGCAAATAATTATGGCAAGTGATTTATCTAAATTCTTTAAAGATAGGCAAGTAATTATCCTCTTATTATTCCTATTGATCAGTATTGGAAGCATTGCTCTTTTAGGTGTAGAACAAGGTCTTGACTTGAAAGGTGGATCTTCCATCCAATTGCAGCTTGAACATCCAGTAAATGACAGTACAATGAAAGTTGTAACATCTGTTTTAGATAAAAGGCTTAACCTTTATGGTGTAAGTGATGTAAAGGTAAGGTCTAGCGGAGACCAGATGGTTATAGTTGAAATGGCTGGAAAGACACCTGAAGAGGTGGAGCGGCTGATTGGAAATCCAGGTATCTTTGAAGCTAAGATAGATAATGTAACCGTCCTTACAGGTAGTGATGTGGCATCAGTTGAGTCCCCTGTAGTTGGAGATAGTGGAGAATGGCATGTGCCATTTACATTGACAACAGAAGGTGCTAAGAACTTTGCAGAGCTTGCTAAAGGAAAAGGTGGGCATGAAGTAGTGATGTATCTGGATGGAAAGCAAATCGATGAGCATCCTCCACAACTTTCTGGAGAATTGGCTGGTGGAGAACCTGTAGCTGAAGTTGAAGTGACAGGTAGTGCTGCAGATGTTGAAACTGCAAAAGAGGAATCCAATACCGTATACACTGTTTTGAAAACAGGATCACTTCCTGTAAAAATCCACACTATCGGTTCCAACACAGTTTCACCGGAATTAGGTCAACAATTTGCACAAGGTGCATTGATTGCAGGATTATTAGCTATACTCGGTATTGCATTGGTTGTATACATTAGATACAGAAGAGCATTCTTGGCAATTCCAATTCTTATAACAACAATATCTGAGATTATAATTATTTTAGGTGTTGCTTCCATTATCCATTGGAATATAGACCTTGCTGCAATCGCTGGTTTAATCGCATCTGTAGGTACTGGGGTAGACGACCAGATCATCATTACAGATGAGGTATTGCACCACGATGATGAAAACACAAGACACAGAAGAACAAGAACTCAAATGAATGTTAAAAATGCATTATTCATTATCTTCGCATCTGCAGGAACCTTAATAGCTGCTATGTTACCTCTTGCTTATGTTGGATTTGCAAGAGGAAGCAGTGGTATCGGTACCATTGCAGGTTTCGCATTCACTACAATCATAGGGGTTTTAATTGGTGTATTCATCACAAGACCAGCTTATGCTAAATTTATTGAAATTTTCGTTTCATAAATAACTAAAACTATTAAAAAAAGAATAATTTAATTATTCTTTTCTTTTTTTATTTTTTTAAAAGAACTTTTTCAAAGAAGAAAAAATACAATGAAAAAATATAACAATTGTTAACTATTTATATTATAAAAATAAATACTATTATGAAGGGATAATTAATTAATAATCTAAAAACAAAATATTATTAATTAAAAAATAAATAAAAAATAAAAAATCAATAATTAAATGATTAAATAATTGAAATAAAGGAGACAAAAAATGGTTACAGTTATTGGAACTGGTGCTGGAGGAGCAATAATAGCTATGAAGCTTGCAAAAGCTAATATTCCAGTAACCATAATAGAAAGAGGGCCATATATACATAGTAAAGATGCATATGGTACATATGACATGAAATACTATGATAAAAGGTTTGAAAATGAAAACAGTTTAGACTTATTAAAGACCACTTGTGTTGGTGGATCTACAATAGTTGCTGCAGGTAATGGAGTAAGGGTTCTTGAAGATGAATTCAGGGAAGAGCTTGGAATAGACCTTAGCAAGGAATATGAAACAATAGAGGAATTGACTGGAATCCACCAAATGGATGATGATCATATTGGTGAAGGGACACAAAAATTCCTGGATGCGGCACGTGAATGTGGATTTGATGCAATTAGAATGCCAAAATTCATTAGAGATGAAGACTGCAAGCCATGTGGTAAATGTTCATTCGGTTGTCCACGTGATGCAAAATGGAGTGGAAAGGACTTTATAGACATTGCTATTGAAAATGGTGCAGAGCTAATAGAAAATGCAGAAGTCCAAAAAATATTGACTGAACACAAAAAGGTTTCAGCTGTAGAATACATTCAAGATGGAGAAACCAAAACCATAAAAACAGACTTGGTAATCCTTGCAGCAGGAGCAATTGATTCTGCAGTCATTTTGCAGAAAACTGGAATTGATGCAGGAAACAAATTGTTCTTTGACCCATTCGTATCTGTTGGAGGATACCTGAAAGACATCAATTACAACAGTGAAGTTCAAATGAATGGACTTGCAATAGGTAAAGAATACATTTTAGCACCTCACTTTTCCTCATTTATTGCAAAATACATCAAGGAATCCAATCCAGAAGTTGAAGATAAGGACATTTTAAGCATTATGGTAAAGGTACAGGATGATATGGTAGGTTCTGTTGACATTGATGGAAACGTCAAGAAATTCAATACAATCGACGATATCAGAAGACTTGCTCAAGGTGCAGCAGCTGCAGGTTCCATACTTGAAAAGGCAGGAGTTGATCCAACCACAATGACTTCAACAGTCTTCAGAGGAGCTCACCCTGGAGGAACAGCTGCAATTGGAGAAGTGGTTGACAAAAACTTAAAGACTCAAATCGATGGACTTTATGTTGGAGATGCAAGTGTTATCCCAGTATCTCCTGGAAAACCACCGATTCTATTGATTTTAGCATTAGCAGAAAGACTTGCTAATCATTTAATTGATGAAGTAATCTAAAAATAAAATGCTAAAGATTAAATGCTAAAAATATTAATGATAAGGAAGTTATTTTTAACTTCTTTAATTTACTTTTTTTAAAAATAGAATTTATAAAATAGATATTAATAATTTAATTCTTTTTTATGACAGGTTTATTAAAAATAGACCTGCAATACAAATAAAGATTCCTAATACTTGTTTTAAAGTGATGTTTTCACCATACAATATTGCACCTACAATGAGCAATGCAATAGCTAAGCATATGTTTGCTACAAGTGCACCTGAACTGACTTTCCATCCTCCCCGATACATGAAAATGTATCCAAGTTCCAAACCCACAATAGCTATTCCCAAAACTATAGAAGTCCAATTGACCTTAGACAATTCAATAATAACATTTTCCGGCTTTACCAAAAATAAAAAGATAGCTCCAGTTAAGATTGCTGCTGTTAAGTAGGTTAGCATCAAAGTACCAAAGGCATTTACATTAGATGGAGTGGATTTAGTGCAGATATTATAAAAAGTATTTGATAAAACAACAATCAATAGTGGCCAAATCATTTCCCACATAATTCCACTACCTTAAAAATTAGATGATTAGAATAAAAAAATAGAAAAAAGTTAAAACCCGTTAAAACTGTTTTGAAATCTCTTCTGCTTGAACTAATCTTTCACAATAATGACATCTGAGAGTGATAGGATCAGATTCAACCAAATAAAATTTGCTTTCAATAGGCTCATCAGTATTTGATATGCATTTAGGGTTAGTGCATTTTACAATGCCATTCAATTCTTCCACTAACTCCACTTTCTTTTTAGAAACAATTTCATAATCTCTAATGATGTTTATGGTAGCATTAGGTGCAATTAAGGAAATTTTATCTATTTCAGTATGTTCAACTTCCCTATTTTCAATTTTAACGATATCCTTAAAACCTAATTTAGAAGGAACATTCATAGCAAGAGCAACATTAATTCCTTCCTTTGGAAGTCCCAATATCTTTAATACTTGAAGTGCCTTATTGGCTTGAATATGGTCAATCACAGTACCATTTTCAATAGGTTTAACTTTTAGCTCATGTTTAGTCATGAATAATTATATCTTTTAAATTTTATTTATAATTTTTTATAATATAATCATATTATGAATAGTTATATTTATTAAAAACAATAAAATAATAATGATTAAACTTTAAAAAAAATTAAACTATAAAAAATAAAAAACATTAAAAATACAAAAAGGAGTCTTAAAATGGAAGAACATGTAGACTTATTTAAAAAAATATTAACTAAAATTGAGGATAAGGTCGATTATGCAGACATTAGAGCAGGAAAAGGAAACAATACAAGCATAATCATGAAAGACAATCAAATTCAGGAAATCAACACAGGCCTTTCCACTGTTGCAAGAATAAGAGTATTGAATAATGGAGCATGGGGATTCGCTTCTACAAACGACTTTTCCAAATTGGAAGAGATAAGTGAAAAGGCTATCAAAATATCAAACTCACTCACTGGAGACATTGAACTTGCAGAATGTGAAATTGTAGAGGATAATGTAAAGACCGATAGAAAAATTTCACTAAGTGATGTAAGCATTGAAGATAAGAAGGAATTGATTCAGGAAGCAAACAAGGCAAGCAATGTTGGAAAGGTAGTAAGTACAACTGTCAGCTATTCAGATGGTGAAAGTCAAACAGCCTTTGTAAGCAGTGAAGGCAGTGAAATTCTTGTAGACAGTTCAAGAGTGGCACTTGCACTTAATGCTGTTGCTTCAAATGGAGAATTGATTCAATTCAATCATGGCAGTTTAGGTGGAGTGAAAGGATTTGAAATTTTGCAGGATGCAGACATTGAATCCTTTGGAAGAAAAATAGGAGAAAAAGCAACCGAACTATTGGATGCAAAGCCAGCTCCATCAGGACGCTTTACAATTGTAGCGGACAACAATCTTACAGGAGTGTTCATACACGAAGCTGTAGGGCATGCTGTTGAGGCAGACCTTGTCCTTCAGGACGATTCAATATTGCATGATCAAATGAACAAAAAAATTGGAACAGACATTGTAAACATCTATGACGATTCAAGCTATAAGGACGGCTTCGGTTATTATCCATATGATGTTGAGGGTGTCAAAACCCGAAAGAATCAAATCGTTAAGAATGGAGAGCTTGTATCATTCCTAACATCAAGAGAAAGTGCTGGAAAATTAGGAATCCCACTTACTGGAAATGCAAGGTCCTCCGTCAGTGACCAACCTATTGTCAGAATGAGTAACACTTTCCTTGAACCTGGAGACTTAAGTTTTGAAGAGCTTATCGAAGACATCAAAGATGGAATCTATCTTAAGGGTTCAAGAGGTGGGCAAGTTGATACCGGTAAAGGAATTTTCCAATTCAATGCAACTGAAGCATACAAGATTGAAAATGGTGAACTTGCAGATCACTTCCGTGATGTTTCATTATCTGGAAACATTCTTGAAACACTAAAAGGTGTTGATGGAATAGGTTCTGACTTCAAGCTTAGTGTCGGTTACTGTGGTAAAGGTGGACAAACTGCACCAGTCGGTGATGGTGGACCACATACCAGAATTTTGAATGCAATGGTAGGTGGAAGCAACTAATATTTATAAAAATTAATTTTATACTAATTTCATCATACCATCAATTTAATTGAAGCTACGTTCAAAATAAACGATTGATAATAAATAGTAAACAAATTGATAAATGAATATGTAGATGAAGTAGTCTAAAAATGATATTTTAGATAAATTTCTAAAAAATTTACATAAAATTTTAAAAAAATCATTGAAAAAATTTGAAGGTGAAAACATGTTAAGTGAAAATGATGGAAAATATTTGTTAAGTGTAGCAAAAAATGCTATTGAAACATATGTTAAGGAAAATAGAAAAATTGACACACCTTCAGATTGTCCTGACTATATGCATGATGAACTTGGAGTTTTTGTCACATTAAACAAGCACAATAATCTAAGGGGATGCATAGGTTACCCTGAACCTGTTTACCCATTGATTGATGCAGTCATTGATTCAGCAATTTCTGCAGCAATGAGAGACCCACGTTTTCCAAGTGTTGATGAAAGCGAATTGGATTCACTTGATTATGAGATCACTGTTTTGACCAAACCACAAATCATTGAAGTTGAAAAGCCAATTGACTATCTTGAAAATATTATCATTGGTGAAGATGGATTGATTGTTGAGAGAGGCTTCTATAGAGGATTGCTTCTTCCACAGGTAGCTCCAGAACACAATATGGATAAGGAAGAGTTTTTATCCCACACCTGCATGAAGGCAGGACTTAGACCAGACGCATGGTTAGATAAAAATACAAAAGTATACAAATTCCAAGGGCAAATATTTAAATAAAGCTTTTTATAAAAGTATTAACTTAAACAATAGACTTAAACTTATTAGAATTATTAAAAAAATTATATTCATAAAAATTACTAAAATTACTAAAATTACAAATTAAATTATTATGATTACATGGTGATAAAAAATGATGTTACCAACTATTCCAACTCCAGATGAATTATTAGATAAAGGTTTCAGAAGAGGTAAGAAGGCAGCGGATTTGAGAAGAGGAGAAAAGATGCCTAAACACTTAAAGGGCAAACGTATTGAAGAAACAAGAGTAATCACTGCTTGCCAAGTCATTAAAGATAGACTTAAAATGATCTTGGACCGTACCCCTGAAATCGAAGAGTTACCTGAATTTTATCAAGATTATATCGACATCACTGTAGGTGTAGATGATTTCAAGCAAGCATTAGGTGCACTTAATTGGGCTTATGGTATCATTACCCAGCTCGAAAAGGAATACGGTGCAAAAATAAGAAAATCATCTTCCGAAAGAGCAACTGGACTTAGAAAACAGGCTTATGGAAGAATCTCTTCAGTTGTGCATAAGATTGAAAAGGACCTTGATTTTCTTGACTTTGCAAAGCAATCATTGAGAAACATGCCTACTGTTGACTTTGATGCAATAAGCATTGTAATTGCAGGTTTTCCAAATGTAGGTAAATCAACATTGCTTACCCATATTACTGATGCTGAACCACAAGTTGCTAACTATCCATTTACTACAAAAGGTATCCAAATCGGACACTTTGAGAAAAAATGGCAGCATTACCAAATCATTGACACTCCAGGTTTATTGGATAGGCCTATTGGAGATATGAATGATATTGAATTGAATGCTATGGTAGCTCTTGAACACTTGGCAGATGCAATATTATTTATTTTTGATGGATCTGAAACCTGCGGGTACCTTCTTGAAAATCAATACAATCTTCTAGAAGAGATTCAAAATGTATTTGATGCTCCTATCATCTACTTATTCAATAAGATGGATATTGCTGAGTATGATGGAATAAGACATGATTACGTACAACAGTACATTGACAAATGTGAAGATCCATTGCTTATCTCAGCTGCTGAAGGAGAAGGTATTGACGAGATTATCGATTTAATCATGAAAGTTGAAAAAAGAGAAAGAGTTGAAGAAGAAGACAAATATGAAGATGATGAAAATTACTTTGATTTAACTTAAGTAATTTTTCATATTTCTTTTTTTAATTTTTACTAATTTCTATTTTTACTATTTCTTACTATATTTTTAGTATTTTTAAAAATCATATTCTAATTCAACTATTTTTATCAAAACTTTTAGTAACTTTTTATTACTAAAATAGAAAAG
>JAZNRM010000085.1:0-5097 GCA_045590695.1 Methanobrevibacter sp. | reverse complement strand
ATCAATCAATGAAATACTAAAATAATATAATAATCATAATAAAAATTAAGTCAATTAAGGAATCAATATGATAAAAAAATAATGCTATAGATAGAATCTATCTAATCTATAACATTATGAGTTCTGTCATCATCATATTCTCCGTATTCACAACCGGCATTTTCTATTTTTATATGGTCGATTAAGGTTCCGTCCTTTTTCATCAATTTGATTTCACCGTAACCGCTTCCACCATTCCAAAGACGGGTGTGAAGTTTTTTACCGGTAGGAGCTTCATAATTGAAAAGCATCATTTCATCACGTTTGCAGTAGAGTTTCAATTCAAGCTTGCTGTTCCAATTACTGCAGTTGATGTACCATTCGTTATCCACTTCTCCTTCCTTGAATCCGAAATCGACTCTTACATTATTCCAGAATCTTGCAAAGTTGTATTCATACATTTTTCCTTCATAATAGAAACCTATCAATAGCTTACGAGGAAGGGAAATACCGAATGCCTTAGGTTTTCCACCACCAGCTTCAAAAGCAGAGTTGTTAAGTTTTTTGCCTGTGATTAAACTTGTTAAATTACAGGAGGATATCCATAACCAAGGGCTTGTGAAGTCTCCACCCCAGTTCTTATCTGCATATCCAAAGGATTTTTCAGGAATTACTTCATACTCAACACCATCCAATTCAACGGTTCCACTGTATTGAGTCTTGATTCCTTCAGCGTGCCAAAACATTTCAAAAGCGTTTATTTTTCTAAAGAAACTATTAGCACCGTAACCTACGTTAAAAGTAATTTGTTTATCGATATCCAAATCCCATTTCATTTCTCCTGCATCAGACATGTATTCAGGATGGTCACGTGCTTCATCTTCAGTGACTTTACAGTAACCGGTCATATGAGTTTCAGTTAAGCTGTATTCTCCAATCTTGATGTCTAATTTATCGTCAGGACATTCAAAGTCTTTCATGGAATAGAAATTGTGAATCTGTTTAGGATCTTTTCCATATGCTCCGACTTTTAACATGCAGTAAGATGGTTTTTTTCCTGCTTCAATGTTTTTAGGGTCTTGGCCTAATGTAGGTTCATCTTCAGCCAAATCAGGGTTACAAACGAAGTATTCTATAAAGAACGGTCTTGGTTCCCCAGTTTCCTTATTGTAAGCAGTGAAAGAATGCCACCACCAGTCATAACCTTGCTTAGCAAGGGGACCTTTCAACATATAATGGTCTCTTTTCAAATCACTTTTGTTCATTCAAAATCCTCCAAAAGAAAAAAATCATATTATTTGATAATTTAATTATTATAAAATCTGCATTAATTAAATAAATTTGACAAGTTTATCGTCAAATGATTGAATAATTAAATAATCGACTAATATATCTTATATTTTAATTTATATTATCTTTATAATAAATATTTTATTATTTAAATATGGGAAAATTGAAAAATTGATTAAAAAAGAGAATTGAGAATAGAATTAAAAAAAGAGAATAAAAAAGTAGAATTAAAAAATAGCTAAAAAAGGTAATGATTTTGATTATTCAAAATCATCATAATCAAATATGCTAGAGTCCATGCCTTTTGAAAAGCTTTGGTCGATAAGGTGTGAAATGAATTCCTCTAATGAAACTTCCTTATCTTCACTTAAGGTGTCCGCTTCATCTGGAAACATTTCTGGATTTAAAGTGAAACTGAGATCTTCTTGATTTTGAGTGAGAATCCTTATAAAATCCTCTACAGAAATCTCACGGGACTCTCCAGGTTTCATGTCAAAAAGCTCTAAGATTTGATTTTCATCATTAATTTCAAATTCAATCTCATTCGGAACTTCAACAATATCACCTTCCAATACTGGCCCATTGAAAACCTTTTCCAAATCATTTTCATCAATCACATCAAAGCTTTGATTCTCAATGAATGGATTTTCAAATCTGAGATTGACTTCATCATCACCGGACAAGTCCAAATGAACTTCCTCATCTTCAAAAGCGCCAATCTGTTCATAGAAATGTTGGAACAAAACCATTCCCACTTCATCAACAATGCTTGAAATGTTCTTGACATCACTCCAGTTTTGAGAGTTAATTACAAATGCACAGAAGTCATCAATAGCTGAAATGACAGATTTGTATCTGTTTAAATCCTTTTTAGATAATCTGTTGCATTCAATTAAAGTATTTATTCTAGCTGTTTCACTTACCAATCTCTTAATCCAAATCAATTGCACTAAACCAAAATCATTCATTAAAACACCTCATAGATGAAAATTCATTCGACAACAAAATACGTTAAATAAGAGTAGCCCCCCCAATTATAAAATAAGCCCCCTTAAAGCCTATTGAATAATATCCCAACCAAGTTATCCCAACAAATCATCATAAGCAAAAAATGCAAACAAAATACAAAGGCACAACAATGAGTTGATATTATGAACAAACGAAATATAGGAGTGATTTAATATGATGAAATTCTATTATGATGATTTATTGGTGTAATCAACCACAATTATAGATTCATACCCCTTCATTAAATCTATAATCTATTCAAACATGAAAACACATTCGTTTTAACATGAATTGAAAATTTTAGATTAAGTGGTTGATGGTAACAAGTATATAAACTTGGTTGCATATAAAAGTTTTGAATTTATTAAAAAAATTAAATTAAATATAAAAAATAGTGAAAATAGACTAAAAATAAAAAAATAGATTAAATAAATAGAAAAGTAAAAAAAATAAATTAAAAATTATTAAAAGCTTAATTACATGTGTGCATCATCTAAAACGTGATGACACTCGCAATCACACTCTTTTGATAAGTCCTTAATTGTATCAAACAATAAGTTGATCAATTCCCCTTTCTTTTTAGCCATAATGTCAAGAACTTCTTTTGTATCTAATTTAGTAGGGGAAATAGAAGTGGAATAATTGGAAACAACCGCTATAGGAGCATAACACATTTCCTTTTCCCTTGCAAGAACCGCTTCCGGCAAGGTGGTCATGCCAACAATTGCTCCACCCAATATGCTAAACATCTTAATTTCAGCAGGAGTTTCAAATCTTGGCCCTTCTGTACAGACAATGGTTCCTCCATCAACTACCTTTCCATCAACACATCCGGAATTAGCTAAAATAGCTCCTCTCAATCTATTGCAGAAAGGTTCAGTCATGTCAATGTGAATAACCTCATTGTCATAAAAGGTTCTGTCCCTATTTACAGTGAAATCCAAAAAGTCATCTGGAAGAACAATGGATCCTGGACCAATGTCCAAATCAAGTGAACCTACAGCATTTGTAGCCATGATTTGAGTGACACCTATCTCCTTCAACGCCATGATATTTGCCTTAAAATTGATTTTGTGTGGAGGGCAAGTGTGACCTGCAGAGTGTCTTGGCAAGAAAGCAACTGTCTTATCCCCAATGCTTAAAAGGGAAACTTCAACAGAACCGTATTCTGTATCAACAGTCTTTTTTTCTATAGAATCTGCCAATTCACCTATTTCTTCTACTCCACTACCACCAATAATTCCAATCATATGATAACCTCAATACCAGAGCCAACTTATCCTTTTGTAACTGCTAAAGGAACAACTTTTGCAACTAATTTAGCGATTCCTGCATCGTGAGATGTTTTGACAACTGAATCAACATTCTTGTAAGCACCAGGTGCTTCTTCAGCTAAAACAGGAGCGGAATTTGCTTTTACATGAATTCCTTTTGCATTCAATTCCTTCTCGATTCCTTCTGCAGTGAATTGTTTTTTAGCTGCAGTTCTTGACAAGACCCTTCCTGCACCATGAGCAGTAGATCCGAAGGTCTCTTCCATAGCAACATCAGTACCATGTAAAATGTAAGAAGCTGTACCCATGGTTCCAGGAATCAATACAGGCTGTCCTACGCTTCTATATTCCTTAGGAATTTCACGTCTTCCAGGACCAAATGCACGAGTAGCTCCTTTTCTGTGAACAAGAACTTCCATATGGGAACCTTTTACCTTATGAACTTCCTTTTTAGCTATGTTGTGTGCAACATCGTAAATGGTGCTCATGCCCATATCATCAGCACTGCGGGAGAACACTTCCTCAAAGGATTCTCTAACCCAATGGGACATCATTTGACGATTTGCCCATGCATAATTTGCACCAGCAGCCATAGCCTTCAAGTAACCTTGTGCCTCTTTGGAATCAATAGGTGCACATGCCAATTGTCTATCAGGAATATTGATTTTATAATTTCTATAAGCCTTATCCATTTGTCTTAAATAGTCAGAACAGATTTGGTGTCCACATCCTCTTGAACCACTGTGAATCATAATGGCGATTAATCCTGCTTCAAGGCCAAATGCCTTTGCCACACTTTCATCATAAATCTCTTCAATCTTTTGAACTTCAAGGAAGTGGTTTCCAGAACCTAATGAACCTAACTGAGGAATTCCTCTTTTTTTAGCCTTATCACTTACAATAGCAGATTCAGCGTCCTTCATTCTACCGTTTTCTTCCAAGAACTTAAGGTCGTCTTCCCAACCGAATCCACGTTCTACAGCCCACCAAGCACCATAGTCTAAAACCTCATTGATCTCATTATCCTTAAGTCTGATTTGACCTTTACTTCCTACACCTGATGGAATGTTCTTAAACAATACTTCAGTAAGCTCCTTAAGCTTAGGCTTGATTTCATCTTCTGTCAAGTTAGTTCTAAGCATTCTAACTCCACAGTTAATGTCAAAACCTACTCCTCCAGGACTTACAACCCCATTATTGTAATTGAAAGCTCCTACACCACCAATGCTGAAACCATACCCGAAGTGAATGTCTGGCATAGCTATTGATGCGCCTTGAATACCTGGCATGCAAGCTACATTTGCCACTTGCTCAAGAGCTCCCTCTTCAATATCCTTAACGGATTCATCATCAAGATACAATCTTCCAGGAACTCTCATTTCCTTTTTATAACTACTTGGGAGTTCCCACACATTGTCTCTTACCTTTTCAAGATTTTCTTTAACTGACATAAATATCACTGAATAAGTTAAAATAACAATTTAATATTCAATATTTAAAATAATAATTTTATATAAAAATTGTTTGTATAAACATTATGAATTTC
>JAZNRM010000084.1:0-15769 GCA_045590695.1 Methanobrevibacter sp. | reverse complement strand
TAACTTGGTATAGTTTGTAAATATAAAAACTAACCAAAGAAAAATCCCCCCAAATCATTCTTAACCGAGTATAGTTTGTAAATATAAAAACTAAACTATAATAATATTTAAATATATAAACGATATAATCAATATTTGTATGAAAAGGAAATATATCACTAAAGACGATTTGTTGATAGTGCTCCATTATTTAGGCTACATTATGCAAGGGTTAGGTGTTGTTTTGTTGGCGCCTATTTTAGTTGCATTAATCTATGGGGAGTACATTAAAGTTAGCGCTTTTTTAATTCCTTGCTTTATCTCATTCGTTTTAGGAACTGCTTTCACTAAAAAATTAAAAAAATACAGCAAGCTTAGACTGAAGCATGGAATGCTGATATCATCCTTTGCATGGCTATGGGCTTCATTGATTGGAGCTTCAATCATGGCTCTTTCATTAGATATCCACTTTGTTGATGCACTTTTTGAAAATATGTCTGCATGGACAGGTAGTGGAATGACTTTTTTTGTAAACGTTGAAATCTTGCCTAAATCCATCTTATTCTTGAGAAGTATGGAACAATGGATAGGTGGATTGGGAATTGTAATTATATTTATAGGAATTCTAATCAGATCAGGTACTGCTGCATCAAGGTTATATAAATCAGAGGCAAGAGAGGAAAAAATCAAGCCAAACATTGCAAATACATTGAGAAAGGCTTTGGAAATTTACTTGATTTATACCGCTGCAGGAATAGTTCTTTATATTTTAGCGGGACTTCCAATCTTCGATGCAATAAATCTTACATTTACCAGCATTTCCACTGGAGGAATGTCAATTAAAAACGCAAATGTAGGATTCTATCAAAACAGCTTGATTTACATAATCACCATGGTTTTAATGATTTTAGGTGCAACAAGCTTTTCAGTCCATTACAGGATTGTCAAAACAAAAGGAAAATCCGTTTTAAAGGATGTCCAATTCCAATTGCTTATTTGCTTGATTGTAATTGCCAGCGCATTTATTCTAGTTACAAATAAAATGGTGCCTATAGAGGAATTGTTCACCATTGTTTCTGCAATTACAACTACCGGTGCAAATGTAGTTCCTCCATATGAACTTGCAACATGGAGTGGCTCATCACTTATTGTTCTAATGGTCTTAATGGTTATCGGGGGTTCTTCAGGATCCACAAGTGGGGGTTTAAAGCTCATTAGGATAATCACTGCACTTAAAGGAATGAACTTAACTGTCACAAACCTGGTTTCACCGGAAGGAAGGGTTGTAAGTACAAGGATTGGTGGAAAGAAAATAAATGAAAGGGAGATTAAAGAGGCATCTGCATATATAGTCATATTCTTTATGTTCCTTGTATTCGGATGGATTATGATGACAATCTATGGCTATGATCCATTTACAGCATTGTTTGACGTCATATCATTGCAAAGCAATAACGGTTTAAGTACAGGCATAGTCTTTGGAGGATTGCCAATACCTTTAAAATTAACATTGATATTCCTTATGTGGATTGGAAGATTGGAAATCATACCAGTTTTAGTGGTATTTAGAACAATTGGAGGATTAATAAACCCATCAAGAAAAATTAAAAACATAAAGAAAACCGGTTCAAATGAATAAAAAACACCATTCTTCCCCTTAAAATTCCTTTAAATTTATTTAAATTTATTTAAATCTTACATTAAATAATACCACTGATTTTATTATTGTTTTAATAAATAAAAACTAATTTTGCAATATACGAAAGATTTATAAATATAAATTAAGAAATTAAAACAATATAATAATTTTATAAAATTTTTAAAGAAAATTAAAAAAAATGATTATTCTAATATAAATTATTATTAAAAAGATTTAGAAATATAATGTTCATTTAAAAAAAGTTTTTAGGTGTTTGTTATGTATATTGTGATTATGGGCGGAGGTCGTGTAGGGCTTTCCCTTGCAGACCGTTTAATCATTCATGGTTATGATGTAACAATTATTGAAAGCGATGATGGCTTATGTGATCAAGCTTCAGAGGAATTGGATGCAATGGTGATTTGTGGTAACGGAACCGATACAAAAACATTGGAAGAAGCTAATATTGAAGATGCAGATGTTTTTGTAGCAACCACTGGTAATGATGAATCAAACCTATTGTCCTGTATTCTTGTTAAGGAATACACTGATGGAAAAATCATTGCTAGAGTAAGTAACCCTGACCACGAAGAGGCATTCAAAAAGGTTGGAATCGATAAGGTAATCAGCCCTGAAAGAACTGCAGCTGGATTCCTCGAGAAAGTAATTACAAGACCGAATGTAGCAGACTTGACAGCATTTGGTGCAGGTAATGCAGAGATTTTAGATATGACCATTCAAAACCCTAAGGTATTTGGAAAGAAAGTTTCTGAATTCTCTCCAACCAAAGATTACATTATCATCTCTAAAAATAAAGATAATCACGAATTGGAAATTCCTCAACCCGATGACATTCTAAACGATGGGGATAAGATTTCAATTCTTGTTAAAAGAAATGCCTTTGAAAAAGCTGAAAAGAAATTTATGGGCGCTGGAGGATTATTCGGATTTTAAATCCCCAATCCCACTATTTTTTTATGAATGAAATATTCATTCGTAAATATTAAAACTAATTAATTTTTCAATAAAAAAATGGAATAAAATAATAATTATTTTATTCCCATCATCATGCAAGACATTTCAACATGCTGATTGCCGTTTTTCACCCAAGGCCCATGGCCTGGAAGCAAGTATTCAACATCCAAATCCTTTAAACGCATTAATGATTTCCTCATGTCATTTGGATCTCCACCAATATCCATACGACCTACACCACCATTTGAAAAAATGGTATCACCAGAAATGAGAATTTCACCATCATACAATGATATTCCACCTTTGGTATGTCCAGGAGTGTTTAAAACTTCAAAATTAGCTATTTTATCTCCATCTTCAAGCTCTATATCAACATCATGCCTTCTGACAATTGCTCCGAATAATGATGAAACTGTCAATTCACTCTCAGGGTCTCTAAGTGCAATTGCATCAATCTTATGAATAGCTATTTTTGCATTTGGGAAAAAGTCATTTCCACCAACATGGTCATAGTGACAATGAGTGTTTACAATTAAATCTATATCATCAGGCTCAATGCCTATCTCCTTGATTTTTGAAAATAAGTTTGAATTGCTCTGACCTGTTCCAGAATCCACTAAAATGTAATTATATTCAGAATCTGAATCAGTGTTATCAATCAAATAGGAGTTGGAATCAGCCATTACCCCTTCAATACAATAAACATTATTGATTTTTTCCATAATATCACTTTAAAAATTTAAAATCTATTAAATATTCTTTAAGAAATAGTAAATAAACTTACCTAAAATAGGCCAATAAACTTGAAAAAATCTAAAAAATAGTAAGAATTAAGTAAAAAATGGGGTCACAGGGATTTGAACCCCGATCCTAGGATTTCTCTTGCCTCAGTACTCCAATTGGTCATCACATAACCAATGTATACTGATCATCAGACTACGCGTATTTCTTCAAAGACAACTGGAGTCCCAGATGATGCCAGGTTACACCATAACCCCATACTTAATAGATTAACATATGAATATGTTAACCTAAAGCCAAGAGAGAGATTTGAACTCCCGTGTAATTGGTCTGCAGCCAACCGCTTCGCCTCTAAGCTATCTTGGCATAAATAATAATACAGTATTATAAAGTATGTTTTAATAATATATAAACTTATTGATGAAATAAAAAATAAAAAAAGAATTGATTGATTAGAATTTGACTTGCTTATCAAAGCCACAGATCTCATCAATCTCATATGCCTTTTCCAAGCAATAGTTCTTCTCAACCTTATAATTGCCATTCTTGGTTTTTTCAATTAAATCAGGTGATAGGAAGAACCATTTTGTGTATTTGAATTTAACACCAAGGTAAGGATCTGCACCGAAAGTCTCTGAAAACTCTATCAAAGCATCTATTTGAGGATGGTCAATATAAATCTTGTCTTTAGTAGTTGTCTTTACTTCAATAGCTAAGTATATCTTGCCATTTCCTGCTATAACATCAGGCAATGGCTTTTTAGTGGCTCCTCCAGATGCTGGAGCTCTCATAGCTGCAAAACCTCTATCCCATAATTTGTGAACTAAATCTCTTTCTTCAGCTGAACCTTTTTTAGCCATATTAAAACCCACTTAAAATGTAACCTATTTAAAATGTAACCTAATTATACTTAGTTTATTTCTTTACATATAAATAAAAGCAGTTAGAGCATTTGAAAAGTAATGTAAAAATGAAATTGTTGAAATAAAATGAAAAATATGAAATAAAAAGTAATCTAAAAAGAGTTGAAATAATAAAAAAAAGTTTAAAAATGGGGCCGGGGCCGAGATTTGAACCCGAGTCACAGGATCCACAGTCCCGTAGGATGACCGCCTACCCTACCCCGGCAAACGAATACCATAATAGGAATAAAAACTAAAAAATTAAAGAATATGCGGGAGCAGGGATTCGAACCCTGGTAGACCTGCGTCAACAGGTCCTAAGCCTGTCTCCTTTGGCCGCTCGGACACCCCCGCTACAAAGAGAGGGAAGGAGATTCCCAAATATCTTTCAAATATAAAAAATGCTCCGACCGGGATTCGAACCCGAGTCTTCGGCTCGAAAGGCCGAAATGATTGGCCGGACTACACCATCGGAGCAAAAAATACGAATGCAATAAAACTAGATTATACAATGGGCCCAATGGGATTCGAACCCATGACATCCCGGTTATGAGCCGAGCGCTCTACCTGGCTAAGCTATGGGCCCAAAAGCGCCGTCGACAGGGCTCGAACCTGTGACCAATCGGTTAACAGCCGAACGCTCTACCTACTGAGCTACGACGGCAAAAACAACCCATGCTTGCAAATCATAGTTTTAAAAAATACATACTGAATAATACAGTACTAATATGTTGATTAACATAGTATATAAATGTTTCTATAAAAGAAATTTGAAAAAATACCATATTAATACGTTTTACAAAATTTTAAATAAAAATTTAATATATAAGAATAAATATAATTATTAAAGAAAGAAAGACAAAAGTAAAAAGACAAGGTGAAACCATGAATAATATAAACAGCACCGAAACACTTGAATTAATCACCAAAGCAAATAATCTTAGCTTAAAGAAGGGATATACTGAAATAAGCTTAGAAAGAGCTGTTTTTTTATCATGGTGGTGTGACAAGGGAGACTGCAAATTCTGCTACATGAGCACTCAAAAAAACAAAATCAAGGATCCAACCAAAGCGAAACGTAGAGTGAACAACATATTGGCAGAAGCTGAAATGTGCAGCAGACTTGGATGGAATATCGAATTCCTATCTGGAGGATATAAGTCATTCACTACCTCAGAAATCAAGTCAATAGCTGAAAACATACACTCAATCACTGGCGATGGAGTTTGGCTGAACACTGGAATCACCTCTGAATTGGAGGAATATGGCTCTGAGATAAAAGGAATCACAGGAGCTGTTGAAGCTGCAAATCCAGAGTTCCAAAAGACCGTTTGCCCAAGCAAGCCATTGGACCAAATAAGTGAAATGTTAGATAAGGCAGGAGATTTAGGATTTAAGAAAGCAATTACAATAATATTAGGCCTTGGAGAAAGCTTTGAAGATGTGGAATACCTTAAGGACTACATCAGAGAGCATAAGATCGATAGGGTGATTTTTTATTCCCTTAATCCTCATCCAGAAACCGAATATGTAAACAGCTCCCAACCGGCATCATTATACTATGCTAAGGTAGTCTCTACAATAAGGCTTGAATTCCCAGACTTGGAGATTATCTGTGGAACATGGACTGACAACTTGGCAAATATAGGAATACTTATCCTAAGCGGAGCTAATGGAATCACCAAGTTCCCACTATTTAAGATGTTTGGAACCAAATATGGTAAAAGAGTTGAGGAAGAGGTTAAATGGACTGGAAGAACCCTTAAGGGAACATTTACTGACAAAAGCAAATTAGGTCCTGAAAAAAGTGAAATCAGTCCAGAATTGGATCAATACATCAAAAGATACATTAAGGATTCCTTGAAAAACAAATATAAATAATTCTTATTTTTTTAATTCTTTTAATATCTAATATTTTATATAAAGAAAATCTTTATAAATATAATAGTACATAAATTAACATAATATGAATTTATAGTTAATTAACATAACTTTTTAACATGACTTTTCCTAAGTTAACTGCTTATTTCTATTAACTACTTATTCTTATTTAATTAAAAAACAATTAACATAATATTTAAAAATCCTTGGAGGGATTAATATAGACGTAAATATGATGTGTGGACTTGAAATTCACGTACAACTTGAAACCGATTCAAAGTTATTCTGTAACTGTCCAACAAACTATCAAGAAGCACCAGCAAACACAAACGTTTGCCCAGTATGTTTAAACCAACCAGGTGCTAAACCATTTCCAACCAATGAAAAAGCTATAGAAAACGCTTTAATGATTTCATTGATGCTTAACTGTAAAATTGACAAGAACTTCACTTATTTCATGAGAAAACACTATGATTATCCTGATTTGCCTTGCGGATATCAGAAAACTTCTGTCCCAATAGGTTACGAAGGGGAATTGAATGGTGTAAGAATCAGAGAAATTCATATGGAAGAGGATCCTGGACAATTCAAACCTGATAGAGGTATTGTAGACTTCAACCGTTCTGGAATTCCACTTATCGAAATCGTAACTGAACCGGATATGCACTCACCTGAAGAAGCACGTAACTTCTTGAAAGAGCTTATCAGAGTATTGGAATACAGTGGAGGAGCTCGTGGAGAAGGTACTATGAGAGCAGATGTAAACGTTTCCATCAATGGTGGAAACAGAGTGGAAATGAAAAACATCAACTCCATTAAAGGTGCATACAAGGCATTGAACTTCGAAGTTATCAGACAGAAAAATCTCTTGAAAAGAGGCCGTGAAGTCAAACAGGAAACCAGAGCTTTCTTAGAATCACAAATGATTACCGTTTCAATGAGGGATAAGGAAAATGCAGATGACTACAGATTCATCCCAGACCCTGACTTGCCACCAATGAAAATCAGCGATGACCAAATCAACAAGGTCCTTGATGTGATGCCTGAAGCACCACACAACAAAGTGAAAAGATTTGTTGCTGAGTATGGAATCGATGAGGAATCTGCAAAAGTGCTTACCTCAGAACTTGACTTAGCTCAATGCTACGAGGAAGTTGCGAAAGAAGTTGACCCTAAATTCGCAGCTAAATGGATGAGAGATGAACTTAAAAGGGTATTGACTTACAATAAGCTTGACTTTGCAGAAAGTGGAATCTTGGCAGATGACTTGATTGAATTCTTGAACATGCTCTTAAATAAGGAAATCACCACCAAAGCAGGTCAAAGAATCATTGAACAAATGCCAAACAACAAGCAAACTCCAAAGCAAATAGCTGAAGAGTTAGGATTGATTGGTGTAGTTAAAGATGATGAAGTTCAAGCTGCAGCTAAACAGGCAGTTGAAGAAAACCCTAAAGCTGTAGACGATTACCACAACGGTGAAAAAGGAGCATTGAACTTCTTGATGGGTCAAGTGATGAGATTAACCAAAGGTAAAGCCGACCCAAGAGAAACTGTAAAAATATTAAAAGAATTGCTTGAAGAATAAACATTCTTCAAAATTCTCTTTATAATTATTTAAATTTAATACAATAGGAGGGGGATTATGGATACAGAGAAGGCAACAGTAAGAGACTACATGACAAAAGATGTATTTACAGTAAAATATGATACTCCCAATAATGATGTTATTAAATTAATGAAGCAAACAAAGCACGACGGTTATCCAGTTGTCGATGAAGAAGGACAAATCGTTGGAATTATCACTGCCTACGACTTGTTGCTAAAGGATTGGGTAACTGATCAAGTCAGCGGAATAATGTCTACAGATGTAATCGTTGCAAGAGAGGATATGCATATCAACGATGCATCAAGAGTGATGTTCAGGCATGGTATTTCAAGACTTCCAGTTGTTGATAAGCAAAGACATGTAAAGGGAATCATGACCAACACAGATATTGTAAGGTCACATATTGAAAGGTCAACTCCAACTAAAGTCAATGCATTTAAGGAAACCATGGAAAAACTCTATGACATTGAAACCACATTAACAAGAGAGCAAGTTCCTGTAGAGAAAATAAGACCTACTCAGGATAGGGTTTATGCAGATGAATTGCAAGGAAGAACCTATGAGCTCGAAAAAGGATTGGCAGAACCAACCATTGTAGTTAAAAGTGGAGATAGATACATTTTAGTTGACGGTCACCACAGAGCAGTGGCTTCTGTAAAATTAGGATTGGATAAGATCGATTCCTATGTTGTGGATTTCCATAAGGACATTAGGTTAGGTATGGAAAAAACCGCTGAAAAACAAGGATTGAATTCATTTAATGACATTACCATCATTGATGATGATCAACATCCATTGATTGCAATAACTGAAACTATTAAAAATGCACAGCAAAAACACTAAGTATCGCTTGGAAGTGAATTGATGGCAGATGACAAGATTTTAAGAGATGTTTATGAAGTATTGGAAAGTCGTAGGGATTCACCAATAGACTCATACACTTCAAACATTATGAAGGACAGCGACAAGAAGGCAGAAGATAAGATTCTTGAAAAAATAGCTGAAGAGTGTGGGGAAACTCTCATCGCTTCTAAAAATGATGAGAACTTGGTTTATGAATCTGTTGACTTGATATTTCATACATTGCTCCTTTTAGCATACAAAGGAGTGGAATTCGATGAAATTCTAGAAGAATTTGAAAGAAGAAGAAAATAATTCTTTCAATAATCATCTTCTTTTTTTATGAAAGAATAATTAGTTTGAATAATTACGAATAAATTTAAAAAATAAAAAAATAATAGCTTAAAACAGCTACTTGAGAATTAGCTCCATATTTCGCATCCCTCTTTTTTTGCCAGGAAGACCAAATGACTTTCTATTGAAGATCTTGAATCCTTTAGAGCTATATAATCTGAATGCTCCATCATTTCTAAAGTCAGCATCCAAAACCACTCTTTTGCAATCCAAATCCCTTGCAAGCTGAATCAATTGTTCCAAAGCTTCAGTACCATAGCCCTTTCCCCTTTGATTTGAGCAAATGGCCAATTCACAAATGTAAAAGTCATCATCCTCAACATCAACCAAAACGAAATTGTCCATGAAAGAGACTTTTGAAAGACCTAAGGCTTCAGAGAACTTAAGGGTCTTGAATTGATTTTTTATATCTCCAAAAAGGGAATGCTGAACTCCTTTTCCCCCATTGAACATTCCGATGATTTCCTTTTCTTCTGTGTCCTCATCATCAAAGAAGACATAGAACAATTCATTCTCATCCTCATCGGATCCATCAGCAAAATCAATCAAAAGCAATCTGTTTTTAATGGCTTCAACACCCTCTTCCTTTGACTTGAAAACATGCTTGAATGTTCTAAAATCAACATCATAGATTAATTCAGCCACTTTATAAACATCATGAATTTCCGGATTGAAATCTCTAAAAATCAATGCAAACACCAATACAATCTTAAAATCAATTAAAAAAAAAAAAAAATTATTCTTTAGACATTCTTACTCTTTTAGCAATGTTTTTGGCAATGGTCAATGCATAGACTCCAGCACCAAATCCATTATCAATATTGACAACAGCCAAACCAGGAGCGCAAGACTGCAACATGGAATACAATGCCGCCTTACCGTCTGCACCAACACCATAGCCTACAGATGTTGGAACCGCTATTACAGGAACATCCACCAAACCTGCTACAACAGAAGGCAACGCCCCTTCCATTCCAGCACAGACAATGAATGCACAGACATCCTCTTCCACCATATAGGCAATCTGTGGGAAAAGTCTATGGATCCCTGCAACACCTATATCATAGGAAGTGATAGCTTCGCATCCTCCCTGTTCAACAATGACTTTAGCCTCTTCAGCAATTGCAATATCTGAAGTTCCTGCAGTTAAAATTCCCACTTTGCCATATTCGGGATTGAAATTGACTAATGCATCCTTATAGATTATGAGAATCTTTGCTCTTTTATTGTAATCAAACTTGATTCCCTTTTCCAGAAGGTAAGCCAGATCATTTGCCAATGCTTCATACCTTTCCTTAGATAATCTTGTAATGATGATGTTGTTTTTCAATTCGATTGAATCGCTATCAGATTCCTGTTTTTCAAAAAATCTTTTAATGATAAATAGCAAATCATCATAATCCTTGCTATCTGCTAAAATAGCTTCTGGAAATCCTGTCCTGTCCTTACGGGAAGTGTCAATTTGAGCCACTTCATCTAATTCCCTAATGCTTTCAGCCTTTAAAAGAGTCTCACATTCATCAATTGAAATTTTGCCTTCAGCAAGACTTTTAAGAATTTCTTTCATTTTATCACAAACATTATAAATAAATTTATCAGTAAAATCGAAAATATTATATTAAAAAGATTTATAATTACTATAATATATAATTAATATATTGATTATAAATTATATTTTATTTGATATAATTTTATTATTTATAATTTTATTTATTTTTTTATGATTTTATTTTAGATGGTGACCATGAAAACGGAAAAGGTATTGGTTGAAGGGATTGTACAGGGAGTAGGATTCAGACCCTTCGTATATAGGATAGCTACTGAATTGGAACTTTCAGGTTATGTCAGAAACTTGGGAAATGTTGTAGAGATAATTATCCAAGGTTCCGATGATAAGATAGCTGATTTTATTTACAAACTCCAGAATGAACTTCCCCCAATAGCTAAAATAAACAATCTAGAAACTGAAGAGCTTGAAGATGAAGAAAACTATGCTAATTTTACAATCAAGGAAAGTTCAGACAGTTTCTCAGGAACATCCGTCATTCCACCAGACCTTGCTATTTGTGATAAATGTTTAGAAGAGATAAACGATCTAAACAACAGAAGATACAATTATCCATTCAATGCATGTACCGATTGCGGACCTCGTTTTACTGTTATTGAAAACGTTCCATATGACAGGGACAAGACCACTATGGATGACTTCCCATTATGCGATGAATGTGAAGTGGAATATAAAAATCCATTGGATAGGCGTTATCATGCAGAAGCAAGCTGTTGTGAAGTCTGTGGACCTTCATTGGAACTGTATAGGAATGATGATCAAAACCCTGTAAAGATAGACTCTGAAGATCCTTTAGCAGATACTGCAAAACTTCTCGATGAAGGAAAGATCTTTGCAATAAAAGGAATCGGAGGAACACACTTAGTTGCAAATGTAATGCTAGAGGACACTGTAAACTTACTGAGAGAAAGATTGGGAAGAGAAAACCAAGCATTTGCAGTTATGAGCCCAGACATTGAAACAGTAAGGGAATATGCAATCGTATCAGATGCGGAAGAGGAAACATTATTGTCAAAGGAAAGGCCTATCGTTATCTTGAAGAAGAATGAAAACTATAATTTTGCAAAGTCCGTTTCTCCTGGATTGCACAATATAGGAGTAATGTTGCCTTATGCACCGCTCCATCATCTTCTATTCAATCATACAGAAACTCCAGCTTACATCATGACTTCAGCTAACGTTCCTGGAGAGCCTATGATGATTACAAACGAGGAAATACTCAAGAACCTCGATACAATAGCTGACTATTACCTCATTCACAATAGAAGAATATTGAATAGATGCGATGATTCTGTAGCAAGGTTCAGAAACAATGAGCTTGCATTCATCAGGCGTTCAAGAGGATACACTCCAGAACCTTATGACTTGAAAGGAAAATACACAAATCTCAATCCTGAATTTGACAATCTCAATATTCTTGCACTTGGACCAGAGCTTGATGTAACATTTACAATCCTCAAGAACTCAAAAGCATATGTATCACAGCATATCGGAAATACAAACAAGTACCGAACCTATGAATTCCTTCAGGAAGCAATCAAGCATATGATGAGGATTACAAAAACTGACAGTTTCGATGCAATAGCTTGCGATTTGCATCCTCAATTCTTCACCACAAAGCTTGCAAGGGAATATGCAGAGGAATATGACTGCCCATTGATACAGGTTCAACACCATCATGCTCATGGAATCTCACTATTGAATGACCATTATAATGAAAACAGCTCAAATGATGAGATGATCATTATAGCTGCTGACGGAGTAGGATACGGTGGAGACGGCAACTCTTGGGGAGGAGAAATATTATACACAAACATTGGGGACTATGAGAGAACAGCTTCCCTAATGCCTCAAAAGATGCCTGGAGGAGACTTATGCACTAAATATCCTGTTAGAATGTTAGCATCAATATTGTCCAATCCGAACAGTGAATATGAAAAGGAAAAGTACACTGAAGATTACATTAAGGAATTGCTTAATAATAATTACATCGATTCATTCCAGCATGGAGCAATTGAAATAAAAAGCCTATTCAGGCAAATGGAAACCAATCTTAATGTTGGTATAAACACCAGTACCGGAAGGGTTCTTGACTCCGTTTCAACTGCACTCCATATCTGCGATAAGCGTAGTTATGAAGGAGAAGCTTCCATGAAATTGGAATCATATGCATATGATTACAAGGAAGAGGACACTCTTGAAGACTTCCCTATCATCATCAAGGAATTCGAAGATGAAAATGGAAAAAGAAAAATACTTGACACTACAGCAATAATGAGATATATTGTAGACAAGATTGAAGAAGGGGAAAACCTTAATAAAATAGCTGTAGCTGGTCAAAAGGCAGTTAGCATTGGACTTGCAAAGCTTGCTGTAGAGTCTGCTAAGGAAAAGGGAATCAAGACAATCGGTGCAACTGGGGGAGTGTTCTATAATGAAGCGATTACCGATTACATCAAATCATACATAGAAAATGAAGGATTCGAGTTTGTCCAACATGTCAATTCCTGTCCAGGAGACGGATCAGTATCCTTAGGACAAGCTATAATAGCAGGATGCAATTTATAAAAATCCTTAAAATTTATCATTTTTAACTAATTATTAACTCTTTTTATTTATTTTTTCTTTTGTTTTTTAATTCAAATTTAAGATATACTTTTCTTAAAAAACAAATCGATATATTTAAATATATCGAAATGATAATTATAATTATGACTAAACAAAACAATGATGACTGTTGCGACTGCAATTTAACAGATGAACTATTAGAAAATATTCCTGATAATGAAGAGTTGGAAGAGATTTCAGATATCTTTAAATCAATTGCAGACCCAACACGTTTAAAAATATTATATTTATTGAAAAATGGAGAATTATGTGTATGTGAAATATTTGATGCATTGGACAAATCACAATCTACCGTTTCACACCATCTGCACATACTTAAAAAAGAAAAAATCATCAATGGGCGAAAAGAAGGCAAATGGATTTACTATAAGCTGAACAATCCAGAAATCCTTGAAAAATTAGCTGAATTTTCTAAGGTGATAAAATGAATGAAAAAGTAGCCCTTGCATCCTGTAATGGCATGAGTCCTAATGGACTAGTGTCAAGAGTGGCTGTAGGAGATGCAAAAAAGGAAGATGAAAATATAATATCAATTTGTATGGGTTCCACTTCAGCAGATATAAAAGGTGAAAACAACGCTATGCTTAAAAAATATCCAATTATTTCCATCAATGGATGTAATGGGGAATGTGTCAATAAAATTCTAGAAAACAGAAACATTAAAGTTAAAAAATCAATTAATGTTGGAAGAGTTCTAGAAAATTTTGAAGTTAGAGCAAAAGATCCTTTTAGATTAGATGAAGAAAGTGAAGAATGTGTCAAAATAATCAAAAATGAAATTTTAAGTGAAGTCGATGAAATAATAGATTAAAATAGGTGAAAATATGGATTATTTCAATGAAAAAACTTGGGAAACATGGGCAAATGACAATTATGAAGAATTCCAATCTCTTAAGGATGGTGCAAAAATAGCAATGCTCCTTCCAAATACAGATAATTTGATAGTGCTTGAAAAAGGAAGTGAAATTTCAGTGAAAATTGATGACAGGTATTCATTTGAATTCCCATTTGCTGAAATAGGATTTAAGTTTAGTGAAGATGCTGTTGATAAAGTGCTTAATGACAAGACTTTAAAAACATTCCAAAGGCTTACATCAAATGATGAAATTGGAATCATGTCTTTTGTGAAGGAAGATAAGCTATTGGAATATGACTACACCAATTTTTTAAGGAAATTTGGCTTTGATTTAAAATGCAATTGCTCATGTGGGTGTTGCTGATGAGTGATGGTTGGAATTTTGATGGATTGGTTGAGGATGTGCTTGTAAAATCAAGTGAAGTCACTGCATGCTGTGGAGATGACTTGACATTCCCAGACACTTCAAAGGTTGAAAACCCTGAAAACCCTAAATATGAAATTACAAAGGAGTTCCTTGAGGATTTTGAAGAATGCTTAGATGAATATGATATAGGATATGTTAATGGAATCGACGACCTATTCTTGCACGATTATAATTTTGACTTTAAATCTGCTATCGTTATTTCCCATGAAATGCCTCAGGAAATATTGGATGCTGGAGCAGGCATTGAAGCGCAGGACCTTAACAATGACCTATATGAAAACTTTGGAGAGCTCACTTATTCAATTTCAGATTACCTTAGAGAAAATGGCTATGAAACTTTTGTAGCTCACCCTCGTGAAGAGAAGATTAACTTTTCAAAATTAGCAGAAAGGGCAAATATGGGATTTATTGGAAAAAGCGGTTTGTTGATTTCACCTAAATTCGGACCTAGACAAAAAATATCTGCCATATTAGTAAACATCGAGAATTTGCCTATAACTGAGACAAATGAACATTCATGGATTAAAGAATACTGTGAAACCTGCAATTCCTGTATTAGAAAATGTCCTGAAAAGGCTTTAAGTTATTTGGATAATGAAGTTCAATTCAATGAAAATGTTTGTATTGGATGCACTCAAGGATGTACTGAATGCATAAAAGCTTGTCCATTCTACAAAAGAGGATACGAAAAAGTCCATGAAATATTTAAAAAAATAAGTGAAAAAAGAGAAAAGAAGAATGAAACAAATTAAATAAAAAAAATTTAAAAAAAATAAAATTTTTTAAAACTCTTTAACAAAATGTTCAATAGGATATTTTCTTGCATGAAGAGGAGCAGGTCTTGCTTTTTCAGAAGGGTATCCTATAGGAAGAAGAGCTACTGATTCTAAATTTGAAGGCAATTCAAATACTTCATCCAAAACTCTTTTATCATAACCTCTTACCCAAACGGATCCAATTCCTAAATCCCATGCTTCAAGCATCATTTGAGTTATTGCAATACTTGCATCTACAACACCAGAATCATGACCATCAACTGCTTTCCATGAAACATCCTTATCATAACAGATAAGCAAAACTACAGGTGCATTGAAGCAATAAGGAGTTACTGTTTTTGCCTTTTCCAATGCTTCCTCACTTTTCAAAACAAAAATCCTTTGAGGTTGGTAATTTGCAGCAGTAGGTGCAACTTGAGCTGCCCTTAATATTTTATCTAATTTTTCACTTTCAATTTCCTTTTGAGAGTAATGTCTAACTGAATATCTCTCTTCTGCCAATTGTAAAAAATCTTCCATGTTAATACCTCTAATAAAATACTTTTAAAAATAGAATACTGATTTTGAATATGATTAAATTAAAAAAAATAAAAAA
>JAZNRM010000083.1:0-6100 GCA_045590695.1 Methanobrevibacter sp. | reverse complement strand
AATTATTCAAACTCTTTTTCAAGTTCTTTAAAAGCATCCCATGCCTCTGGAGAGGGGAACAATGGATAAATATGGAACATTCCATCGCCTACAATCAAGCGAGCATCCACACCATCCTCTTTTAACTTTCCATTATATTTTAGAATGTCCTTATAGAATATTTCATTGTCTCCTGCAAAAATAAGTGTTCTTGGCAAACCAGAATTGTCTCCAAAGAGAGGGCTCACTCTATAGTCCTGAGTGTCCAAGTCTCCAGCCCATGATTTTCCTATTTCCCTAAGTCCAATTTCACCAAGAATTGGATCTGAATCATTATCATAAGGAGGATTGCTAAGTGCAATGTCAACCCATGGGGAATATACAACTATATTATCTGGTTGAGGAAAATCCATTGCCTTTAAATGCTGGCAGAATGATAGGGCAAAACCGCCACCTGCAGAATCTCCAATTAAAGAAATTGTTTGATCTTTTCCCATTTTGGAAATCAAAGATTCGTATAAATCATCCATTAAGCCAAAGGTTTCATCACATGAATGCTTTGGAGCCAAAGGATAAACGGGAGCAATTACATAAGCATCCAATTTTTTAGAAATTGCTAAACAGAATAAGTGATGCTGATAGTTAATCTCATTTATAAAAGCTCCTCCATGGATAAAAACAATCACTCTTTTAGCATTCTTATCTCCAAAAGTGAAAAGAGGAGTTCCTTTAAAATCTATGCTTTTAAAGATGCTTTTTGGAGACTTTTCATCAGCATTTAGCCTTTCTTTTAATAAATCATTTATTTTATCTTGTGAGTCCATGAAATCTGATTTTGACATCATTAAGATTCTCTCTTCGATTTTTGCAATAAATGATTTTGACATGACATATCCCCTTAAAAAAGAATAAAAAAGAAATTAATGACAATTCTGGAAATTAATAATATTTATGTCAAATAAACTATATAAGTCAATATAGTAAACATATAAGTCCAAATAGAAAATATATAATCAAATATACTGAACATATAAGTCCAAATAGAAAATATATATTAAAAAAGACATAAATATAATTGATAAAGTAAATCAATTTGGAAAATAAAATGCCATTAAAAAGATTAAAATACTCAGTTGATTATTGCAGAGCAAATCCCATAGGTTTTTTAATTATTTTGTTCTTAATCTGGTCTATAAATTTTATGAACAGCTATGCCGACACACATACAATCAAATATAAAGTCATATTCTATACACTGGCATTATTAGCAACTATTTTAATGTATGGGTATGGGTTGGCAATTACAAAAGACACCATAAGAAATGGGGAAAAATTGCCAATAATAAAACTTAAGCAATGCGCCGTTTTTGGTATAAAAGCGTCCCTTATGATAACCCTCTATTCACTTATCGAAGGATTTCTTTTATATGACCTTTCAACTAGATTCTATTTGCCTGAATTTCACTTAAAATTTGCGGCATCCCATTTGATTGAAACATTGAAATTATATTATTGGCATAATCCTGTAAGCACAATTGAATTTATTGTTGTAAGCATTATGGTAACATATATAGTTGCATTCTTTATGGAAATTTCACTTGCAAGACTTGCAGATGGTGGGAGATTGCTTGGCGCATTCAACATACTTTCCATTAAACGCTGCATCGATACAATAGGATGGAAACATTATACTGCAGATTATACTAAAATTATGCTTTCAATAGCAATTTTGGCTTACCTCCAATATGGGATTGACATGTTTGGATTCTTCAATTGGATATTTGATTTAATCATTGGGCTTTTGATATTCACCATTGAATTCGTTGGAATAGGTGCGATTTATCAAGATTATAAGATTAAAAAGGTTAAAAGGGTTATAGAAATTGATTAAAGTAAGTAAAATAATTTGTATAATAATTTAAAAAAAGTATGAAAAATAAAAAAAAGAGAAAAACTAAAAGATAGGATTATAATAACTTCAAATCACCAGTGATTTTATCTAAAACATCATCTTCATCAGGACCTAATCCTAAAACAGTCACTGTAGATTTAGGCAATTGGGTTCTTCCTGCATCAGTAACCAAATAATATGCCACCCCATTCGCTCTTGCAAGCTCCCTTAAATTATAAAGATCCTGCAATGAAGGCGCCTTTAAAACCACTTTAGCATAGGCCTCATTTTCCCATTTTCTGATTTTTGCCTTGTCAGCCTGTTTATATGCGCCTATAGCGGCATGGCAACATTGTGCAGCTATTTTTCCTTTTCCCATCTTGATGTCAGTTCTTACAATCATTACTTGTTTCATTTAAATCCCAATAAAATTAATTAAAAATAGAATTATTTAAAAAAATTAAATTAAGAAAATAAACTTAATAAAATTAAATCATTTCTATGATTACTCTTATATTAAACTCAAAATTATTTAAATTTAACTTTAAAAAAATCCCCCAAAAAAATATGAAAATTAATTATTTGCTCTTTTTATTCTTTTTTTAAAATAATAATTTACACAAAATTATTATAAACTATTAAAAACAAACTATATTTATTATAAATTAATTAATCAAACTTATTATATTATTATTTTAGAGGAAACGGAGATAAAATGAGTAGAATTTCTATTTTAGACAAGGACAAGTGCCAACCTAAAAAATGTAACTATGTATGTATGCACTATTGTCCTGGTGTACGTATGGAAGAGGATACAATTGTAATTGATGAAAAGAGTAAAAAACCACTCATTTCAGAAGAATTATGTTCCGGATGCGGTATCTGTACCAACAGATGTCCATTTGGTGCAGTCAGTGTTATCAATTTACCTGAAGCTCTTGATGAGCCTATTCACCGTTACGGCCAAAATGCATTTGAACTCTTTGGTTTGCCAACCCTTAAGGATGGAACCGTTCTTGGTTTGCTTGGTCAAAACGGTATCGGTAAGTCAACCATCATGAGAATATTGTCTGGAGAGCTTATCCCTAACCTTGGAAACTATGAAGAGGAAGCAAGCTGGGACAAGGTTATCGAATACTATAAAGGATCAGCATTGCAAAACTACTTTAAATTGCTTCAAGCTGGCGAAATCAAAACAATCCATAAGCCACAAATGGTGGACCAGCTTTCCAAAGTTGTTAAAGGAAATGTAAAGACATTGCTTTCAAATGTTGATGAAAGAAACAAGCTTGACGAAATAGTTGATGACCTTGACTTAAGAAACGTATTGGAACGTGACATGCAAAACTTAAGTGGTGGGGAACTTCAAAGAGTGGCAATAGCTGCTACAGTTCTTCGTGAAGGTGATTTCTACTACTTCGACGAACCGACATCATGGTTGGATGTACGTCAAAGATTGAATGCTGTAAAGGTAATCCGTTCCCTTGCTGAAGCAGGAAAATCCGTACTTGTAATTGAGCACGACTTAGCTACCTTGGATGCTATGAGTGACAACGTGCATCTTCTTTACGGTGAACCTGGAGGATATGGTGTAGTAAGTGGAAATAAAGGTGTGAGAGTAGGAATCAATGCATACATCAATGGATTCTTGCAAGAAGAAAACGTTAGGATTAGAAAACAGCCTATTGAATTTAGCATCCGTCCGCCAACACCTGAAGATGATGGTGAAGTATTGAGTGAATACAGCGACCTTAAAAAGGAATACGATGGATTCACACTTGAAGCAGAAGCAGGTAAGATCTACCATGATGAGATTGTCACTGCATTCGGTTCAAACGGTATCGGTAAGACCACCTTCGCTAAGATATTGGCAGGAGTTGAAAAGGCAACTGAAGGAGATATCTTGGAAAAAGTGGATATTGCATACAAGCCACAATACATTGAATCTGACTTCGATGGAACCGCACAGGAATTCCTTTATGCAAATGCTCCAACCTATGGGTCTAACATTTTCAATAGTGAAATAGGAAGACCACTTGCCCTCGATAACTTGCTTGACAAAAAGGTAAAGAAACTAAGTGGTGGGGAGCTTCAAAGACTTGCACTTGCTGTAACATTGTCACAAGATGCAGACATTTATCTTTTCGACGAACCTACTGCATTCCTGGATGTAGAGCAAAGGTTGATAGCTGCAAGAGTAATCAGAAAGATCATTGAAAGCAGAAATGCAGCATCCTTGATTGTAGACCACGATATCGTGTTTATTGACTACATTTCAGATAGGGCAATGGTATTCAGTGGAGAACCTGGACTCAATGGTTATGCTTCCAAGCCAGCGGATTTAAGAACAAGCATGAACCAGTTCTTGGGAGATCTTGACATTACCTTTAGAAGAGATAAGGAAACCAAACGTCCTAGAGTGAATAAATTAGATTCTTACCTTGACAGAGAACAAAAAGAGCAAGGTGAGTATTACTACTTGAAAGACTAAAAAATATAGTGACTAAAAATTATTAAAATGAAATATCATTAACTTGGCAAGTGGTGATTTTTATGAATAGTGTTGTTTCCATAAAAAATATATCAAAAAAATTTGATAAGAATTATGTTTTAGATGGAGTTACAATCAACATCCCTAAAGGCTCAATTTGTGGCCTTGTTGGACCAAATGGAGCAGGGAAAACAACACTTCTAAGAATCATCACATCACTGCAAAATGCAGATTCTGGCCAAGTTAATGTTAATGCCAATGTCTTTAGCGGGCTAATTGAAGAGCCTGCCTTATTTTATGAAATGAATGCAAGCCAAAACATTACACAACAACTGATTTTATATGGGCTTGAAAATGAATTAAATCCGAATGATTTCCTTGAATATGTAGGACTTGAAGATACAAACAATAAAAAAGTGAAGCATTTTTCATTGGGAATGAAACAGAAGCTTGCAATTGCAATGATGCTTGTTGGAAACCCTGAATTAATCATTTTAGATGAACCTATGAATGGATTGGATCCACAAGGAATCATTAGTCTGAGAAATCTAATTTTAAAATTAAATAAAGATGGCGTGACTTTTTTAATTTCAAGCCATCTTCTTTATGAACTTGAAAAAATAGCTACTGATTTTATTTTTATTAACCATGGTGAAATCATATCCGAAATGACAAGTGAGGAATTCTCAAATGCCAATAAAGGATATGTCCAATTGGAAGTTAATGATACCGATTCATTTAAAAGGACAATGGAAGATTTGAAAATTCCATATGAAGAAGCAGATAACTTGAAAATGAATGTCTTTTCCAATGACACAATCACTGATTTGATAATCAAACTCAATAACTATGGTTGCATTGTTACAAAATGCTTTAATATTGAAACTAGTTTAGAAGAATTTTTTATAAGGTTGATGGATGAAGATGACAAATAGAATTCTTAAAGCTGAATTG
The DNA here is from genome assembly GCA_045590695.1 of Methanobrevibacter sp. Lineage (GTDB taxonomy): Archaea > Methanobacteriota > Methanobacteria > Methanobacteriales > Methanobacteriaceae > Methanobrevibacter. The sequence continues at coordinate 785 of JAZNRM010000083.1, read as the reverse complement.
TACAAGATTTTTCATGAAAAATGGCTGTATTTAGCTTGCTTTATCATGATCATATTCTCAATTGGATTTATTCTTATGCAGAAGACAGCTATGTCATATACTGTTGGAATAAATAGGGTTGTTTTCTTGCCAATGGTAATGTATGGAATTGTAATTTCAGTGTTAATCAGCGTTTTTGTATCTGAAGAATTCGATGACGGATTCATTAAAAACAAGATCATTGCCAATAACAATCGTAGAGAAATATATCTTACAGCATTGCTATCAAACTTAATTGCATCCTTAATAGTTTATCTTATAACTGCTTTATTTACTTTGATTGTTTCATATTTCCTATTTTCAATAAATATCTCAATTTGGGATTATGTTTCATATTTCATATTTGGAATTTTTATAATGCTTGTGTTCGTAGGAATATTCTATTTAATTTCAATAGCTGTTGGTAAGAAATCAAAGGCAATCATCATTAATATGGGATTGGCATTCATAATGTTGATTGCAGCTTTGATTGTGAATGGAATGTTAATGGCTGATAATAATCTCTTTATGGAATTCCTATATAATTTAAATCCATATGGACAAACAGCACAGTTAACTTCAATGAAAAGTTTAGATATGAGGGAATCTATAAAAATTGATGCATTTCTATTTATCATTTTTACAGTATTAGGAATTAGATACTTTAATAAAAAGGATATTAATTAAATATTTTTTTTAACTTTTTTTAAAGTTTCATAACATACGAATTATATTACATGAAATTACATGAAAAAATATAAAAAATA
>JAZNRM010000082.1:0-9650 GCA_045590695.1 Methanobrevibacter sp. | reverse complement strand
TAAGAAATTCTATTAAAATAATTAAGATTTCTTTCTATAATTTTGATACTTTTATCATTAACTATTTAAAATATTGTCCAAATTTTTAAAATTATTAAACTTATTATAAAATTATATGTTTTGAAGGTGAATCATATGCATAAGATTGCAGATGTAGAGATAGCAAAGAATATTATGGATGCTAATGACAGATTAGCACATAAGAATTTACATTTATTAGAAGACCACGATATATTTTGTATAGACTTCGTAGGAGCAATTGGATCTGGTAAAACCGCTCTTATTGAAGACTTGATTGATAACCTTGATGCAAAGATCGGTGTACTTGCAGGAGATATCATCAGTGATTTTGATGCTGATAGAATCAAATCCCATAATGCACCTGTTGTAGGATTAAACACTGGTACAGAATGTCACTTGGATGCACATTTGGTAAGTCATGGTTTAGGTGACCTTCCTCTTGACGATATCGATTATCTTTTCATTGAAAATGTAGGTAATTTAATTTGTCCTGTTGACTTCCAATTAGGTTCTCATATGAGAATTGTTGTTGTCAGTGTTACTGAAGGTGACGACACTGTAGAAAAACACCCTTACATTTTCAAGGATTCTGACTTGATCATCATCAATAAGATTGATTTAGCTGATGCTGTCGGTGCAAGCACTGATAAGATGGTTGCTGATGCTAAGAAACTCAATCCTGATGTAAAAGTAATTACCACAAGCTTAAAAGAAGGTAAAGGATTAGATGAAGTGATTGAAGCTATTAAAGATGCTAAAGCACATGAAGCTGAACATCACCATCATCATGACCATGACCACGATCATGAACATGAGCACAGTCATGAACATGAACATGAACATAGTCATGACCATCACCATCACTAAGCTTTTTCTTTTTTTCTTTTATTTTTTATTATTTTTATTTTTTCATTCTATTTTCTCGTCTTTTCTCTGTTTTTTATTTAAATTATTACTAAAATTTATTAAGTATTACTAAAATAATATTTATAAAAGGTGATTTCATGAAAATATGGATTGATATATCAAATGCTCCTCATGTAAGATTTTTTAAGGATGTCATTAAGTATTTTGAAAATGAGGGAGAGGATGTTTTAGTCACTGCACGTAAATTCGGTGACATTCATAAATTAATGGATATGTATGATATTGATTTTGTATCTGTAGGTAAACATGGAGTCACATTGGAAGAAAAGCTAAAGGAAAGTGCACAGCGTGTTGTAGATTTGGCAGACCTTGTTTCTGGTGAAAACTTTGATGTGGCATTGTCAAAGCATTCCATAGAACTTCCAAGGGTAGCATTTGGCCTTGCAATTCCAAGCCTTTTCGTTTTGGATAATGAGCATGCAATGGCTGCAAACAAGTTGACTCTTCCTTTATGCAGCAAGATAATAGTTCCAAGCATTATCGATGAGTGGAAATTGATGCAATATGGTGCAAATCCAAATGATATCATCAAGTATAATGGAACTTCTGAGCTTATGCACTTCAATAATTTTAAGTTTAATGAGAATGTCTTTGATGATTTAGGGCTTGATTTGCCGCTTCAAAAGACTATTTTAATGAGACCTGAACCGTCTCTTGCTTCCTATTTGAATACTGATTGCAGAAAATCTGTATTGTCTCCTGTAGTGGATGTATTGAAGGAATATGCTAATATTCTTATCCTTCCAAGATTTAAAGAGCAAGCAGAGATTTTTGAAGGAATAAAGAATGTAACAATCCTTAAGCCTCCAGTTGACACTTCAAGTATCATAAAAGCATGTGATTTGGTAATTGGTGCTGGTGGAACAATGAATAGGGAAGCAGCTATTCTACAGACTCCTGTCATCTCATGTTATCCTGGAGACACCTTATCTGTAGACCAGTTCTATGTGGATAATGGTTTGATGTATAGAACAACTGATTTAGAGGATATTACTCAACAGGCATTAAGTTTTATTGTAAATCCTCATGAACCAATTGAACTTAAAACAGACAATTTATTTGAACTTATTATCAATAAGACTTATGAATTGGGAAATTCTAAAAAGTAAGTCTTATTTTCTATTTTTTCTTATTTTTTTTATTGCAATTCATGAATTGCATCCATTCTTCATTAGGATCATATTCCTTAAAGTATTTTTCAAAGATTTCCTTTCTGTGTTTAATTATCTTTTCATATTTTTCAGGGTTCTCTTCCTTGAATTTATTATGAAGCGCTATGGTTAAGCGATTCAGATATTCATTCAGATTTTCCTTTTCCTCTTCACTTAAAGTGTCAAAGATGTCAATATCCTCATGATTCTTGAATTCAATTGCTCTTCCTTCTTCTGTCAATTCAACAAGCAAGACCCTTTTATCCTTAGGGGATGGAACTTTTCTGATGAAATTCTGTTGCTCCAATTTGTTTAAGGTTTCATTAAGGGAAGTTACACTGATATTCAATATTTCAGACAATTCCTTAGTGGAAAATCCATCTTTCCTTTTTAAAAAACCGATTAATCTACCTTGTCCCTTAGTAATGCTTTTCATTTCTGGATTTTGCTTTTTATTTCTCTTATCCAGAATTTCATTTATCATAATGAATTTATGGAACAATAATTGATTATTCACTTCATTAAACTCAAAATAATCTTTTTTTGAATTATTTTCCCCATTCATATGATATTCTCCTTTTTTTGAGTATTTAAGGTATTGTAGTAATATCCTTTTTGCTCCAATAGCTCTTCATGTGAACCTTGCTCTATGATGTGACCATCTTCAATTACAATGATCTTGTCTGCATTTCTTACAGTTGACAATCTGTGAGCAATGACGAAGCTTGTTCTGTCTTTCATCAATTTATCCATGGCTTCCTGAATTATCTTTTCAGTTCTTGTATCAACAGAAGATGTCGCTTCATCCAGAATAAGTATCTGCTTGTTTGATAGGATGGTCCTTGCAATTGTCAAGAGCTGCTTTTGTCCATGGGAAATATTGTCTGCATCTTCGTTCAGCTCGCTTTCGTATCCTTCAGGGATTTGCCTTATGAAATGGTCTGCATGAGCCTCTTTTGCAGCGTTTATGACTTCTTCTTCACTTGCATCCAATTTACCATAACGTATATTGTTGTATATGGTATCATTGAATAGCCAAGTGTCTTGAAGCACCATTCCTACAAGGGACCTTACGCTATGCTTATCATAATTATTGATGTTTACGCCATCAATTTTAATTTCTCCACTGTTTAGGTCATAGAATCTCATAAGCAATTTTACGATGGTTGTCTTTCCTGCTCCGGTTTCACCTACAATAGCTATTTTCTCTCCCTTTTTCACATTAAATGAGAGGTCTTTTATCACCAAGTCGTCTTCACTGTAACCGAAGTTGACATTTTCAAAGCTGATTCCATCATCAATTCCCATGATCTGCTCTTTGGATGGGTTTTCCTCAATGTCTATTTCAAGGAATTCAAATATTCTTTCGCTTGCTGCCATTGCAGTCTGTATCATGTTCATGATTCTTGTTATCTGTTCAATAGGGGTTGTGAAGTTTTTGGAGTATTGGATAAATGCTAATATGTCCCCTACGTTTATTGCCCTTTGAAGAACAAGAACTGCTCCGAGAACTGATATGATTACATATTGGAGATTTGAAATGAAATGCACTAAAGGTCCGGATAGGCTTGAAAAGAACTTGGATTTCCATTCCTGTTCATACCACCTTTCATTTTCCTCTTCAAAGATTCTCATGGATTCCTTTCCTGATTGAATGAACGGATGATCTCATGGCCTGTAAATGATTCCTCGATTTGCCCATTCAAGTTTCCTCTGTATCTCAATTGCTTCAAGTAGTAATCCTGTGAGTATTTGGTTACATAGGTTATGATTAAGAATGCAATCGGAACCAACACTATTGTAGTGAGTGTCAGCCATAGGTTAATGGAGAGCATCATCACTGTAACCCCAATTATTGTAATGATACCGGTCAATAATTGGTTAAATGTCTGGACAATTCCTGTCTGCAAGGAGTCCACATCGTTTGTAATCCTTGATAGAATGTCTCCTCTGGTATTCCTGTCAAGATCTCCCATTGCCAAGTGAGTAACCTTTTCAATGAGGTCCTTTCTTAGATTATAGCTTATGTCTGTTGTGATATCAAGCAGCAGATAACTTTGAAGATATGAGAAGACTGCACTTATGAGATATAGAATTACTATTGCACCGAGCAAATTAAGTATATAATCCAAATTCATGTTTCCAGAGTTTATACCATCAAATATTGCAGTTGTAGCGAATCCGATCAGTAGAGGGCTTATCACTGAAAACACTGTTGATATGATTCCACAGATAACTGTCAAGCTTAGCTTCAATTTATATCCTGTCAAGAGAGAGAATATGTTTTTTATTGATTGCTTAGCGTTTGCCGGTTTTTCAGGAGGTGCTCTTCGTGGTTTTCTTGCCATATCATTTACCTCCTACGGTCTTTTTAATGTAGCTTGTATCTAAAATGTAATTATTGGATTCCCCATCATCATATAGTATGTCCTTGGAACGTTCTATCTGTGAGGATACAATTTCCCTATAGATACTGCAGTTTTCATTTAAGTAATCATGGCTACCCTTATCGATTATCTCACCTTCATCAAGCACGATTATTTCATCTGCATCCATGATTGTTGAAATTCTCTGTGATACAATAAGCATTGATGAGTTCTCTTTCAGGGCCTTTAGGTTTTCCTTCACTTTTGCTTCGGTGTTCATGTCGAGTGCTGAAAAGCAGTCGTCAAATAGGTAGAAGTCACGTTCAGCTATTATTGACCTTGCAAGCTGTAGACGTTGCTTTTGGCCTCCTGAATAATTGGATGCCCCTTGTGAAACTCCATCCTCCAAGCTTTCTATAAAGTCCACTTCTGCCATTTTCAATGCCTTTTCAATCTCCTCATCACTTGCCCCCTCTTTTCCTATTTGCATATTTGACCTTATTGTTCCTTCAAAAAGGATTGCCTTTTGAGGGGCATAGGAGATCCTTTCCCTAAGGGTTGTTAACTTATAGTCCTTGATATTATTGCCATTGACCAAGATTTCTCCACCTGTAACGTCCTGAAGGCGAGGAATCAAGTTCAGTATTGTGGATTTTCCACTTCCAGTACCTCCAATTATTGCAGTGGTTTTTCCTTTTTCCAATTTGAAGTTGATGTCTTTCAATGTTTTCTTTTCACTTCCAGGATAGCTATAGCTTACATCTTTAAATTCAATAGTAGGATTGTCATCAATTTCATCAATTGGTCCATCGCTAATTGATATTTCTGTATTTATCACTTCAGCGACACGTCTTCCAGATACTAGAATCCTTGGAATCATGACAAGGAATCCGCCCATCATAAGGAATGCCATTACGATTTGTGTAGCATATTGGATAAATGCTATGATTGTTCCAGTTAATATTTCTCCTCTGATTGCATCATATGCTCCAAAGTATAGGATAAGAACTATCATCAAGTTCAAGAGCAATGTCATTGCAGGCATTAAAACCAGGAGAATTCTAAATACTTTCAAGTTCACTGACCTGAAGTCCTCATTTGTTCCATCAAACCTTTTCTCTTCGTAATCCTGTCTTACGAATGCTTTGATGACAGGTATTCCCATCAGTATTTCCCTTGATGTCTGGTTAATCTTATCAGTCAATTCCTGCATTACAGTGAAGTAAGGCACGGTTCTTATGAATATTATGAGGAATGGTATGATTGCTGCTGCAAATGTCACTCCAATGATCCATAAGAGATTGGTTCCAAGTTCCAATGCCTTAAGTATGCTTCCTATTCCCAATATCGGTGAAAAGAGAATTGTTGTAAAGAAGAGCCCTAAAAAGATCTGTATTTGGTGCACATCGTTTGTATTACGTGTAATGAGGGATGCTCTTGATATCTTGTTCAGTTCAAAATTTGAAAATTTCAATATCTTGTCATAACTTATTTTTCTCAAATCCCTTCCATAGGCTGCTGATACCTTACTTGCAAAGTATGATAGGCCTATTGTAGCCAAAACCCCTACCAGAACCATTGCCATCATCTGGGTTCCTACGCTTATTATGTAGTTGAAATCTGTGTTCTGTATACCGATATCTACGATGTCTGCAGTGTATTTAGGTAGAGTCAGGTTACAGTAAACGTCAATCAGCAGAAATGCAATAATGAGAAATAGGGGAATTATGCTCTTTTTTAATGGACTGAGCAATTTTCCTATAGTCTTTATTTTTCCAGTTAAATTCATGATTTTCCTACTTTTGTTTTTTTAAGCTATAATTTTAAAGGCAAATATTTTAATTCTTAATTTCTTAAAGGTACCTTTAAATTATTTTCTATAGGTACCTTTAGGTTTTATTATATATAAATATAATGATATTAATTTTCACATGCTCTTTCTTTTCTTTTAATAGCAAGTTGAAACCAATATTTTAGTGTTCATATGGTTACTCTTTTTTAATTTACAATATTAAATTTAAATCATTTTATTTGGTTTATTTGATTATTGAATTAATGATTGGTGTTTAATATGGATTTTAAAAAAGAAAAGTACATTAAAATTATACTATACATTATATCACGTTGCATACATAAGGAAAATCTTGGAAAAACGGTTATTTCTGTTCTGCTCTATTTCATTGACTTCAACTATTATGAATTATATGGTGAATCATTAACCAATGAGATTTATATGAAGTCAAGAATTGGGGTAGTTCCTAAGCATTTCAATGAGAATATGAATCAGCTGATACGGTCTCATAATCTCTATTATAGGCAAGAGGTCTACTATTATTACCTAATCAAAAGATATTACCTAAGGCAGATTCCCTTGTTTAACTTCAGCAAGGAGGAACAGGAGATAATTGATCATGTCATTTATGAGTTAAGTGATTTCAGCGCTACTGATCTCTTGATTTATCAAAGAGAGGATATGCCTTATAAGCTGTCTGATTTGGACTCGGAATTGGATTATAATCATGTATTCTATAGGGATGAGCTTTATTCTGTTCGCAAGTATTGATTATTCCATTATTGTTTCTTAAACAATATAGAAAACTTTAAATGTAACTATAATCATTATAATTATTAAATAATATTTGATGAAGTTCTAGGGGGAATTTTATGTATGGTTTATGTCCTGCATGTGGAAGTGAATTAGACGACGAAGGAAACTGTTGGGTATGTGGATATATGGCTCATTTCGGCAGCCCAGATGATTATGACTATGATGATTTTAATGATGAATACTTGCCTTGAAGGAGTTTATTTATTTAGGTGATTATTATGCTTATTTGTCCGATTTGCGGTTTTCCATTGGATAGTGACGGTCGTTGCTGGAACTGTGGATATTGGATGAGAACTCATCCATTGGATCCATTCGCTCCAGGTTCTGTCTATAATGGCGGAAGCAGTGATGACTAATACAAACTTTAAGAAACCTTGATAAGCTATTTTATTTTTTATTTTTTAATTATTATTTTTTTAATTATTTTCCTTTTCTAATTTTGAATCTATTTTTTATCATATTAATTAATTTTATTTATAATAATCAACAAAAATATAAAGTGATTAATTATTCTAAAATTAATAATGAAAATTTATAAAATGTTTCTATTAAAAATTATTGATGTGATAAGATGAAAGCATTAGTTTTACTTGGATGTCCTGAAGCTCCTTCACAAACTCCTATTGGATTGTATGCTTCATATAAATTAGGCCAAATGGGCTATGATGTTACAGTATCAAGCAATCCTGCAGCAGGAAAGATATTGGATATTTCAGATCCTGAAGGGGTTTACGTTAAAAAAAGAGTAGATATTGAAAAGTGTTTGGATGAAATCGAAGAGGGAGATTATGACTTGTTGGTAGGTTGCGTTCACAAGGATGCAGCAGCTACTTTCTTCATAACCTATTATCATATATTGAAATGCAAGGCGCTTGCTATTGTATTCTCAAGAGATGGGGATGAAGTTGCAGAATTTGCAGACATGGTAGAATCCTCTACTGATGCAGATATCATTGCTGTAAGAGCATTCCATAATCCAAATCCAATTAAGGTAAGATTTGACAAATATTTAAAAACTTTAGAAGAATAATTATTATTTTAATAGAATTTATCAATTATTATTTAATGATGGTGATTTAGATGTCTTTCTGTTTAGAAACATATTTGCAACAAAATGATGATTATGAAATACTTGTACAACGTTCTGGAGTTAAACAATGTTACAAGCTTATTGAAGAAAACTCCAAAGAACTTATTCATGTAAACCCTGGTGATAAGGTATTGGGAGCAAGATTGATTGGTCTTCCACCTATACCTGTGGGAATCAATGAAGATGAAGGTGCCATATTGATTACTTATACAAAACCTTGCCATGGAACTGCAGCTATTAAGATTCCAATTAGTCCAGAAGAGATTGAAAGCGTTAGGGCAATGGATATTGGCACTGATTAGATCTGTAAATGAAAACATAAATTTTGGTGATTATTTGATTACAACTGTTGTAGGTAGTTTTGGGATTGATTTGAAGGAACCTGAAACTTTTGGTGAAAAGATAAAGTCTTCAATTGGATTGTATGATCCATATAAGATAGCTATTGAAGAGGCAGTCAAATTGCAATTGGACTGTGGAATAGACATTATTGGAGACGGTCAGCCAAGAGGAGATATGGTAGGTTCCTTTGTAAAGCATATTCCAGGATTCTCTTATGAAATGAACTCTTCAGTGATTGTATCCAAGATCAGAGCTCCTCAAGTGGACATAATGATTAAGGACTTGAAATATGCTCTAAAGGTTCTTGATGCTGAGATAAAAGTAAGGAACATGTCCAAGGAAGAATCAGATAGAAAAGGTGTAAAGCTAATGCTTACAGGTCCTTCCACTATTGTTCACTCTTCAAGACTCGAATCATTTTATAAGGATAGAAATCCTGCTATCATTGACTGCGCTTATGCATTAAGGCGTGAGGTGGAGTCTGCAGAGAAGGCTGGAGCAAAATATGTTCAAATCGATGAGCCATTCTTATCTACAGGAATGGTTGACTTGAAAGTTGCAAAAGAAGCGATAGGAATCCTTACCGATGGGATTGAAATGCCAATGGGAATGCACGTTTGCGGTAATCTTAATGGATGCTTCAAGGATATTGCTAAGTTCCCTATTGATATTTTAGATTGTGAATTTGCAGGAAACAATGTGAATATTGGTGTTCTTGAAGCAAATGCAGATTTGCTTAAAGGTAAGAAATTAGGATTTGGTTGTGTTGATTCAGCTGTAAATGCTGTTGATGACAAAGAGGAAGTTAAAGCTTTGGTCGAAAGGGGAATTGCAGCAGTTGGCAAGGAAAACATGCTTTTGGATCCTGATTGCGGTCTTAGAAAAGTGGATATTCCAATAGCTGCCGAAAAGCTAAAAATAATTTCTGATTTGGCTAAAGAGTTTAATTAACTCTTTTTAGATTATTTTTTCACTTTTCACTTTTTTATTCTATTTTCTCCTTTTAGTTTTTCATTTTTTTTAATTTTTTACACTTATTTTCACACTTATTTTTCACACCAATTTTAATAATACAAATTTTAAAAAAAGTATTACTTAATACAAATTTTAAAAAAAGTATTACTAATTTTTATATCCAATTAAAT
>JAZNRM010000081.1:0-1846 GCA_045590695.1 Methanobrevibacter sp. | reverse complement strand
TTTATATATAATTTTAAATTAATATATTATTAATCTATATTTTATTAGGTTAATCGATTTAATTTCAAAAAATGAAATTAAATAAATAAATTCAATTAAATTTATTTTAATTATTATTGTGAGGTTATTTTAATGTCAACCAAAGTTGTAGAACTTAAAACCGTAAAAGTCGGAAAATATATTGTATTAGACGGAGAAGCTTCTAAAGTAACTAGCTTAACCACTTCATCTCCTGGTAAACATGGAGCTGCAAAAGCAAGATTAGAAGCTGTTGGTATTTTTGATGGTCAAAAAAGAAGTTTAGTAAAACCTGTAGACACTAAAGTAGAAGTACCTATTCTTGACAAAAGAATCGGTCAAATCTTAGCTGTTATGGGTGACCAAGTTCAAATCATGGACTTAGAAACTTTCGAAACCTTTGAATTACCTATACCTGCTGAATTCGAAGATGAAATCAGAGGTGCTGTAGGTACTGACTTAGGTGTAGAATATATCATTGCTTTAGGCAATATGAAAATCATGAGAACTAAAAAAGTATAATTTTTTAGTTTTTTTACACTTTTTCCGGATTTTTTTAAAATCCGATTTCAATCTTTTTTCAAATCAAATCAAATCTAAAATCAAATCAAACTTTTTTTATTTTTTATTTATTTCTATTTTTAATTAATTACTTGATTAACTGAGATTTAGCTTAATTAATCAAATAATTAATTGAAATTCTAAGAAATTTAATTTAAAATGAGTTTTATTAAAAAATGAGTTATACTAAAAAAATGTGATATAATGCTTTTCAATACTTTTGAACCAGGAAAATTTGCTTTTTCAGCAGAATCAGTTGATTTATACGAATCAAAAAAGGATGAGGGATCTATTGATGGTGCTGATTTTGCAAAATCTAAAAAATGGGGAATAATTGGAGTTCCCTTTGACAGCACTTGTTCTTATCATCATGGTTCAAGGTATGGGCCAACAATCATTAGAGAGGCCTCATTTGGATTTGAGCAATACAATTCAACATTTGAAAAGCAATTGGATGGTGAATTCTATGACTGCGGTGACTTGAATGTTGTTCATGGAAACTGCAGTAAAACCTGTGATTCTCTGAAAGATGCTGTGGGAGAGTTAATTGAATCCAATATCAAGCCTATTATAATCGGTGGCGAACATAGCGTAAGCATTGGATCCATCAAGGCATTAGCTGATTTGGAAGAGAATAATGATTTGTCTGATATCACAATCATCCATTTAGATGCTCATAGAGATATTATTGACACATACATCGGAGAAAAGGATTCACACGCCACAATTATGAGAAGAGTTCATGATTTAAATCCAAAAGAATTGATTCAAATAGGAATCAGATCATTCTCCCTTGAAGAAAAGGAATTCGTTGAGGGTGAAGATAATATCTGCAGCTTTTTAGCAAAAGACCTTTTTGATGACTTTGATATTCTTTTGGAAAAGCTTGATTCAATTGAAGGAAAAGTCTACATTTCCATTGATATGGATGTGATTGACCCCGCATTTGCACCATCTGTAGGAAATCCTACTCCAAATGGATTGCACCCGGTCGATATTGAAAACATTTTTGATGCATTGGCAAGTAATGAAGCTATTGATCTTATTGGATTTGACCTTGTTGAGGTTGCAAGTGATAAATTAGGTGATATCACTGCTGTTCTTGCAGCTAAAATGATTTATGATTTCTTGATATTATTTGCTTAAATTTTCTAAGAGTCATTTTCAATCATTTTTTCAATAATTCAATTTTTAATCATTAATTATTTTTCACTATTTTATTTAGCCATCATCATTAACAAATAATATAAATATTACTTAAACACAT
>JAZNRM010000080.1:0-1935 GCA_045590695.1 Methanobrevibacter sp. | reverse complement strand
CTTGGTGTATTTTGAGTATTACTTTTTTTAATTGATTGTTATTACTTAATATATAAATAAAAGTGATTTTAGTAATAATTATTACTTTTTAGCTAAAAATAAGACTTTTTGTATTACTTTTTTTAGAAATGTTTTTATATGCATAAGTAATAATAATTAAATGTAAAGTATTAAATTAATAACAATTTTAATTATATTATTACTATTGTTTAATTTGAAGAGTTTATTTTTAAACTTTTCTATTTAAGATTGTTATTTAATATTTTATTAGATTTTTAACTTAAGGAGTCTTATTATGGATACAAAATATATAATTGGTGCGGTAATCGCAATTATTCTTGTACTCATTGGTGGTGCTCTCCTTATGGGAGGAGGCGCTCCTGAAAGAGGACCAGGTGAAATTGTAGTTGCAGCTTACAGTCACGGAGGAGAACCAGAAGCTGGTTTCGATCCGATTGCAGGTTGGAACTATTATGCAGAGCCATTGATTCAAAGTACCTTACTTAAAATGAATACAAACGGTACTTACTCAAATGATTTGGCTACAGACTATGATATTTCTAGTGATTATAAGAAATATACTGTAAACTTAAGAGACGATGTCAAGTTTACTGATGGTACACCACTTACTGCTGAAGATGTAGCATTCACATTCAATGCAGCTAAAGAAAGTGGTGCAAGCTTAGATTTATCTGCTTTAAATGAAGCTAAAGCTGTAGATGATTACACAGTAGAATTTGATTTAAACAAATCTGATTCCACTTTCTTAGATAAATTGGCTTACATCGGTATTGTACCTTCTGACTCATACAACAACGAAACCTATGGTGAAAACCCTGTTGGTTCTGGACCATACAAATTTGTACAATGGGATAAAGGTCAACAAGTGATTTTAGAGAAAAACCCTGATTACTATGGTAAAATGCCTCAAATCGAAAAAATAACCATTCTCTTTGCTCAAAATGAAGCAGCATTCAACTTAGCTAAAAACGGAGAAGCTGATATTGTAGCTGTACCTCTCGAATACGGTAAAGAAAATGTTGACGGATACACCATGTACTTGATGGATACCATTGACGTTCGTGGTATTTCATTACCAAGTGTACCTGACACTGGTGAACTATCTCCAGAAGATAACTACACCATTGGTAACAATGTAACTGCAGACATTGCAGTAAGAAAAGCATTGAACTATGGTATTAACAGAACTGCATTAGCTGACGGTGCATTAAACGGATTAGGTGTTCCATCCTACGATGGTATTGCACATCAATTGCCATGGGCTAACCCAGAAGCAGCAATTGAAGACGGTGACGTTGCATTTGCTAACAAAACATTAGAAGAAGCTGGTTGGGTCGACTCTGATGGTGATGGAATAAGAGAAAAAGATGGTACAAAAGCATCATTCAAAGTATACTACTCTGCAAATGCTCCAGAAAGACAAGCATTAGCTTTAGGATTATCTGAACAAGCTAAAGAGTTTGGTATTGAAGTTGAACCTGTCGGTGCTGAATGGGATGAAATCTATCCAAATCAATACTCTCAAGGAGTTCTCTGGGGATACGGTTCCACTGATCCATCTGACATGTACGGTGAATACTACAGTTCAGCTGACTTCAACCCTGCAAGAGTAAACAACAGTGCTGTAGACGCTCACATGGATGCTGCATTTGCTGAATCCCGTGAAGCTTCATACAAAGATTGGTCTGCAGTATCCTGGGACGGTACCACTGGTATCTCTCCTAAAGGTGATGCTAACTGGTTATGGTTAGGTGAAATCAAATACGGTTACTTTGTAAATGACAGAGTGGACATTTCCAATGACACCGCTCTCTTACAACCTCACGGTGGAGACTTATTCAGTAACGTATACGACTGGACCATGACTAACTCTACTGCATAAGGAATGAATAAATAATTTTAAGTAGGAAAAGT
>JAZNRM010000079.1:0-4523 GCA_045590695.1 Methanobrevibacter sp. | reverse complement strand
TCTAAATAATTTTTAAATTTCTTTAGTTTAAATTTAATATAATAAGTTTTGTATTTTTGTTTTATAAACTTTTTTATAATTTTTTCAGTGATTGAAATCTAATTGTCCAGTTCCTCTAATAATTCCAAGTAGGAGGTTCTCTCAAATCCATCTGTGATTCCTAATTTTTCAAAGAGTTCAAATATACTTTCCTGTGCCTTGGAATAGTCAGAATTGTCCTCTAAGCTAATTTCTATTTCCATATATGGTTCAAGGCCATGGACATTGTCCAAGCTGATTTCATAGTTTTCATATTTGTAGTATTCGCGATCCTTAACAACAGTTCTCACTTCCTTGAACCCTAAATTCTCAAATATTTTAGATGCTTTGTCTGCATCTTCTATTTCCATTTCAACTTCTTCTCTGGTTTTGCTTTTTGCATCGATTTTAGGGCCTTTGTAGGTAATGAACAAGTTGTGCTTTTCTTCTGACTTTGTTTCCCGGATTCTCAATGCCTCATCGGTTTGTGCAAAGTCACGTACTGGACTGTTGAAATACCTGTCTTCCTGATGCTCGATTTTGACCTTTATGGCATTTATCTCATCAAGTCTTTTTCTCATTTCATCAAAGCTTCTTATTTTTGCCTTCACTTCTACTTCAATCATAAGAATTATCTCACTATCTTTAATATTTTCTAAACTGCTTTTAAACATTTTTCTCTAAGCTGTTTTTAAACATTTTTTAATTTTTAATTCAATTTTTATATTTGTTTCAAATACCCTTATAAATAATCCTATTCAGTTTTTATTAATACTTTACATATCAAAAAGTATTACCATTTATATGCTTTATAAGCATTAACTTTATATACTATATAAATGATATATTTTATTAGTAAAAATTTTAATAAAAAAATTATTAATTTTAACTGATTTTTATTGTCAATTTTCTTTATTTGTCAAAACTAAAATTATATTAATTTTTTAAAATATTTACTTACTTTTTTTAAATAATTTTGGAGGTAATAAATTGACCGATGTTGATATAAAAATAGAAAACATTGTAGCTTCTGCAAGCATTGGTAAAGACATTGTTCTTACTGAAGTGGCAAAAGCGTTAGAAGGTGTCGATTTTAACAGAGAACAGTTCCCAGGATTAGTATTTAAACTTCAAGATCCTAAAACTGCTGCTTTAATTTTTAGTTCCGGTAAACTTGTATGTACTGGTGCTAAATCAATCGATGATTCAAAATTAGCTATTAAAAAAACTGTCGACCTTATGAGAACTATTGATACTGAAATTCCTCATGAGTTTGATATTAAAATTCAAAACATTGTTGCTTCTGCAAATTTACAATCTACTTTAAATTTAGAAGCAGTTGCTTTGGAATTAGAAAACACTGAATATGAACCAGAACAATTCCCTGGTTTAGTATACCGTTTATCTGATCCTAAAGTTGTATTATTATTATTCGGTTCCGGAAAAGTTGTTTGTACTGGAGCTAAAACCAAAAAAGACGCTAGGTTAGGTGTAGAAAACGCAAAAGCTAGACTTAGCGAATTGGACTTAATATAATTGGTGATATTATTGATTAAACTTGTAGTATTTGACTTAGATAATGTTATTATTGATGGTGAGGGCATAGACGAGATTGGAAAATTAATTAATATTGAAGATCAAATTGCAGCAATCACCGAGCAGGCTATGCAAGGTGATATCGACTTCGAAACATCCATTAAGAAAAGAGTAGGACTTCTTAAAGGAGTTGCTACTGACGATATTAAAACATTAGCTAATGAAATGCCTCTAATGAAAGGAGCTCAAGAAACCGTTTCCTCATTAAAGGAAAATGGGTTTGATGTAGCCATTATTAGCGGTAGTTTTGATATAATCGCCGATACTATTAAGGGAAAACTTGATGTGGATAACATATTCACAAATTCATTAGTTGAAGAAGACGGGATCTTGACTGGTGAAGTTACTGGACCATTAGTATCAGGTTCAAAATTAGATGTTCTATCCAAGCTCATTGAAGAGAAAGGTTATACCTTAGATGAATGTGTTGCTGTTGGAGATGGAGCAAATGATATTTCCATGATTGAATCTGCTAAATACGGAATTGCTTTTAATGCAAAACCTGCTTTAAAGGAAAATGCAGACATCATTGTGGAAACCCGTGATTTAACTGACGTTTTAAATGTCATCATTAATTTAAACTCTGAAAACACTGAAGGAGATGCTGACGTGGATAAAGAAGTTGCTGTAGAAACTGAAGTAGTTGAAACTACTGACGTAGTTGTTGAAAACCAAGAAGAAGAACAAGTTGCAGATGCAACTGAAGAAGTAGTTGAAGAAATCGAAGAAACAGAAGAAGTTGTTGAAGAAGCTGAAGAAGAAGTAGCTGAAGAAGAAACTGCTGAGGAAGAAGCTGAAGAAGTGGAAGAGGAAGCAGTAGAAGAAGAAGTTGCTGAAGCTGAAGAGGAAGTTGCTGAAGAGGCTGAGGAAGAAGCTCCTGAAGCTGAAGAAGAAGTAGCTGAAGAAAAACCTGTTAAAGAAGCAAAACCTAAAAAATCCAAAAAGAAAAACGCTCTTCCAGAACCTGATTTTGATTTAGCTGACACCATTGAAGGTGTAAGAGCTCAAAAAGATGAAAGAGAAGAACGTATTGCTAAAGTTGCAGATGAAAGAGAAGCATTTAACAGGGAAGCTAAAGAACAACGTAAAATACGTGATGAATTAAATTCTGAATTAAAAGAAAACTTAGCTAAAGCTATTGAGTTCAGAGATCAACGTAATGAAATCAACAAGCAAGTTGAAGAAAACAAGAAAGCACGTAATAAAGTCAATGATGAAATTAAAAGTCTTGAATGGTCTTCTGGTAAAAAAGATAAAATCAGAATTGAAGCTGAAATCAAAAAGATTGATAAAATTATCGAAACCAGAGTTTTAGACATCAAAAAGGAAAATCAACTTGTTAAAAATGCAAACGATTTAAGAAAAGAACTTGCAGAAATCAAAGAAGACGATAAAGTCAAAGAAGAAGCTGCTGAACTCAAGAAGAAATCTGAAGAATTCCACGCTAAAGTAGTTGAACTTTCAGAACAAGCACAAGAAGCTCACGAACAAATGCTTTCTTACTTCAGAAAAACTGATGAAATCAGGACTGCTGCTGATGAAGCACACAAGTTATTCATCCAAGCAAGAAAAAATGCTTCTGCAAAACATGAAGAATTTAAAATGATCTTAAGTGAAATTCATGTAATCAATAAAAAGTTAGGAAGCAACAAAAACAGAAAACGCAGATCTGATAAATCTGGTGGTTCTTCTAGCAATAAGAAAAATCGTGAAGAAAAAGAAAGAGCTGAAAGTATCTTTGATAAATTCAAAAACGGTAAGAAATTATCTACCGAAGAGCTTTTACTCTTGCAAAAATACGATATTAATTAATTAAATTATATTTAATTAATTTTTATTTTTTCTTTTAATTTCTTTTAATTTTCTTTTATTAAGTTTATTTTATATTTTTTTAATTTACTTTTTTTATTATTTTATTTAATTCTTATTTTGTTTATTTTTCATTTGAGCTTATTTATTCTAGTTATTTTCCAGCTGATTTTTTAATAGATTATAATAGATTATAATAGAAATATAATAGAAATATAATAGTTAAGTAAATTTATATAATAGTTAAATCTAATTTTATTATAATTGTGATGGAATATCTTAAAAATAATATTGTGGGGATACAATGGCAGAAAATGAAAATAATGATAAAAAGGAAGAAAAAATAGAAGTTTGCTACACCTGTGGAAAGGAATTTGACATGAACAGCGATGAAGGCGCTCATTACCACTATGGAAAATATCCGATGTGTGGATATTGCAGCAATTTCTATGGTTTTTATAAAGAGGATTTGATGGATAAAAAATAATTTTTGTTTATTTCTTTATTATTTTACAATTTAATAAAATAATTATTTTTTAATTTTTCACATCTATTGGTTTTTTCAAAAACTTTGTTGGTAAACTGGATTAAGTTTTTGATTGTGGTTCCAAATTAGATATCTGCAATAGATTCTCTTTAAAACTCCACGCACACTCTTAAAAGTCTTTTTCCTTGATTTTAGCATGTTTTTTGAAAAGCATTTTTAATTTTATTGCTGGGGCTTTCAATTTTTGAATCTTAAATGATATATGAAGATTTTATATTGGGAAACATTTGATTTTATAATAACTTCATAAATAATTTTATGATAAATTTAATTATTTTTAATTAAAAAACATAAAAAATTCAAATGAACACTATTTTACAAAAATTTTTCAAATCAACAAACTTTTTGAAAGACTCGAAATGAAAAAAATCTGTGAAAAAACATGACTTGCAGATATTGAAAAACTTTGACTGATAAATTTTCATCACCAATAGAAACAGTTCGCATTTTTAAAAATAAGATTAAAGCAAGTAATTTGACAAACTAATCAATAACTGAATTAATTGATGAATGACATGTTTTAAGCAAATATTCATATTGTAAGGATATGGAT
>JAZNRM010000078.1:0-2487 GCA_045590695.1 Methanobrevibacter sp. | reverse complement strand
TGATATCTAGATAAATTACTTATTAGATTTGCTGGTATAAAATGGTTTATTTTTTAAATCATTTTATATCAATAAAAAAAGAATTATTTTTTAAAGAGGTTTTATCCTCTATTTACTATTTTTATTTATTCAACAGCTTTTCTTAAAGCTTGATCTATATCAGCAATGATGTCTTCAACGTTTTCAATTCCTACAGACATTCTAATGAAGTCTGGAGTAACTCCAGTTGATATTTGCTCTTCTGGAGATAATGTTGAATGGGTGGTTGAAGCTGGATGCACAACTAAAGTCTTTGCATCACAGATATTTGCAAGGTGTGACAATAGCTCAACATTTTCAATGAACTTTTTACCTTCTTCTATTCCACCTTTGATACCAAATCCAAGCACACAGCCGTATTTTCCATTGAGATATTTCTTAGCAATCTCATGGTTAGGGTTGTCTTCAAGTCCAGGATAATTCACCCATGATACAAGTTCGTGGTTTTCTAGGAACTTAGCGACTTCAAGAGCGTTTTCAGTGTGTTGCTTGACTCTAAGGGACATTGTTTCAAGTCCTTGGAGTAACATGAAAGCATTGAATGGGCTGATACAGCTTCCTAAATCTCTCATTACCTGTACACGTGCCTTGGTAACATAAGCTGCATCACCGAATGCATCAACATAAACAAGTCCATGATA
This sequence comes from Methanobrevibacter sp., assembly GCA_045590695.1. GTDB lineage: Archaea > Methanobacteriota > Methanobacteria > Methanobacteriales > Methanobacteriaceae > Methanobrevibacter. Next base: position 1,807 of record JAZNRM010000078.1, on the reverse strand, counting down.
GCTTTCATCAGGTTCAGTAAATTCTGGAAACTTGCCGTTTGTCCAGTCAAAATTACCTGAATCGACAATAGTACCGCCTAAGGAAGTACCGTGTCCTCCAATGATTTTGGTTGCTGAGTGAACAACAATGTCTGCTCCATGTTCAATAGGTTTTACCATGCCGATAGCAGATGTATTATCAACTATTAAAGGAATTCCATGCCTATGGGCAATGTCAGCAAGGACTTCAAAGTCAGGTACATCCAATTTAGGGTTACCTATTGATTCACAGTAGATTGCTTTTGTCTTATCTGTAATTGCATCTTCAAAAGCTTGGGTGTCTTGGGAATCCACAAAATTCACTTGAATTCCGAATTTCTTCAATGTGGTCTTAAATAAGCTGTAGGTTCCTCCATAGAGATTGTCTCCAGATACAATTTCATCACCGCATTGCGCAATGTTCAATATGGCAAGGGTGATTGCTGCCATTCCACTTGAAGTGGATAATGCACCTACACCACCTTCAATAGCTGCAACCCTTTTTTCAAACACTTCATTGGTTGGGTTGTTTAATCTGGTGTAAATGTTTCCTGGCTCTGTAAGAGCAAAGATATTTGCTGCATATTCAGCATCCTTGAATACATATGAACTGGTTTGATAAATAGGAACCGCTCTTGCGCCAGTGAATGGATCTGCCTCTTCCTGGCCTGCATGCACTTCTAAAGTTCTGTCTCCATATTTTCTTGTCATGATATTTTCTCCATATTTTTAAATATAACTATGTTAATATAATTTATATATTCTATTATATTGCTTTTGATTAATAACTATAAGCATTAAGAAAATAAACTTATAAAATGGATTAAATTTGTATAATTTAACACATAGATATATATTTAAAAATTAACAAAGTATTAGTAAGAATTAACATTTATTTAAAATAAAGATACTATTAAAATTATTGATAGTAAATTATAAACAATTGATTTAATCAATCATTATTTTAATTAAATTAATAGTAAATTCAACTTGTAAAATTAGTGAAATTTGAATTATTATTTGGTAGATAAAATAAAAAGTGATATCATGGCAAAAGACAATTTTTGTATTTATTGCGGATTTAAGTTATTCCCAGAGGATCATTTCTGTCCGAATTGCGGAAAGAAATTGGATGAAGCAGATGTAAAGTCAAATAATACTTTCAATACTACAACAAGTAATACAACCAGCACTACAACTACCACTACATCAAATACTACTTCCAAGAATTATTCATATTATAAAAAGCAAGTTGAAGAGCTAAAGAAAACATATGAAACCAAAGAAGAAAAGGTTTTAGAACTCCTTGAAAAGAAATTCCCTAATGGTCAAATGACTTATGGCAGATTCAGGGGAGAAGTTGATGTTTGCAGAGTGAACTTCTTTAAGGAAGCGGAATCCGCTGAGAATATGATTAATTTATCTGATGAATATTCAGAAAAAATAGCTGATGCCCTTAAGGAAAAGATAAGCACATTACAATCCATTGTAGCTAAAATGAATGATCTTCAAAGTGAACTCATTATCAGCATTAGCAATGGGGACGATGGTTCTAATGAAGAAATAGACAATTTGATTAAGGAAATGAATGATTTGATTGATTCTGTAAAGGATTATGATTAATATTCCTTTTTAACTATTTTTAAACTACTATATAAACTACTATTTTATAAACTACTTTTTAAACTACTATTTAAACTATTTTTAATAAATTTTTTATAATTTTTACTTAAAAAATGCAAAGCTTTATAAGTAAGGTATGTCATAAAATTATATGACACATTGAATT
>JAZNRM010000077.1:0-7936 GCA_045590695.1 Methanobrevibacter sp. | reverse complement strand
AATATAATATAGATTTTTTTGTATATAAAATTTCTTAGAAAAAAAATAAAAAAGAATGGTTAAAAAACCATTGGAAAGATTTTGGTCAAGGTTTTTGACGCAAGTCAAAAAGCTTGACTTATAATAAAGTTTTAATTAAGTCACTAGCTCTGACGAGTCCAACGAGCTCTCCTTCAATTCCTAAAACAGGTAATTGCTCTACATCAAGAGATCTCATTTTTTCAGCACATACAGAGACTTTGGTTTTAGTGTTTGCAGTTACAACATCCTTGATTGCAACATCCTTAAACACTTTGTCAGTGAACTTGAGATGGTTTTTCTCAATGTACAATACAGAAGTGCTGTCCCAAGACCATTTGTCTCCTTCAGTACCTACTGAAGAGCTGTGTTCGGTTCTTTCAGAGATGATTTCACTTTCAGCAATGAAATCGGTTTCAGTTAAGATACCGGTCATTCTGTTGTTGGAGTTTAATCCGATAACGGATTTCAATCCAAAGAATTTCATTACTTCAAATGCAACATTCAATGGAGTTTCATCCCAAGTTGCAGGAATGGTCTTGATCATGTAATCTTCTACAGGTTCCTTGATACCCATGTCAGCAATAGCTAAAGCTACAATATCAAAAGAAGTTACAATTCCAACTAATTCATCTTCATCATCTACAACAGGAATTCTTCTGATGTTGTTTTCCACCATCTTTTCCGCAACGGTCTTTAAATCATCATCCATTTTTGCGGTAATCAAGTCTCTTGTCATCAACATTGCAATTTGTTCTTCATCAGGATTGGTGATCATATCAGAACGAGTTAAAATCCCGACTAATTTGTTAGTATCATTTTTAATAACAGGCACTACAGATACATCCTCTTTTTTCATGATTCTTAAAGCATCTTCTCTGCTTCCTGGAACGGTTACATGAATAACATCTGTAGACGCTACATCTTTTACTTTCATAAGTAACACCATTATTGATTTTTAAATAAGATTAAAACAAGTATTGTGATAATTTAATTCATTTTATTTTCTTATCTATTTTACACCTAATTATCACATACCAATATAATTTTTGTTATAAATTTTTTTAACAAAAAGTAGTATTCTTATTATACATTTGTTAATATATTGTTTATCATTTAAATAATTTTAGTATAATTATAAAAAAATTAGCGATAAATAAAATTAACTTATTTGATTATCAAATAATTTAATTAAAAAATTAGAAATAATTGTAAAAAAGATTTTGAAAAATGGGCAAAATGAAGAAAATCCAATTTCAAAACCTTTTGCTCATTTTAAAGTAAGATAAATCGATTAATGAATTACCAATACGCTGCATTTAGCTGATTTGACAACCTTATCCGCTACACTGCCCATTAAGAACTTGTCGATACCGCTCTTACCTGAACTTCCAATCACAACAAGATCAATTTCTTCCTCTTCAATGGTTTCGAGAATTGCCTTTGCAGGAGAACCTTCCTTAACCAATGTTCTAATCTTTACATCCAAACCGCATTCATCTCGAAGCCTTTCAACTTTCTTAAGGTTCTTTTCATTCTCTTCCTTAAGCAATCTGTTCACTTCAGAGATGGTTTCGGTATCTGGAAGACCTATTGAAAAAGAGTTTTCAATTACGCTTAAAGCAATTATTTCAGAATTATTTGCAGCTGCAATTGACAATGCATGCTTTTCAGATATGTCTGAGTATTTTGAACCATCTGTTGGCAATAGGATCTTTTTATATAACTGTTCACTCATTTTACTCACTTTAGATAAATAATTAGAATAAATATTAGATTATTTGTATGATATCATCAATTTCAGTTCTGTTTATCAAACTTAGATATGGATTATTTGACTTTTGATTTATAATCATGAATTGTCCTTTTTGACCTTCTTCAATGTATGGTTTTTTGATTTTTTCGCTTAATGAATCTGCTACACATACATTGGTTGTTGCCATTTTCAATACTTCAACAGGAGCTATGTAATTCTTAGAGAAACCTTTCATTATCTTTAATGTGAACTCCATTTCTCTAAATAGATTAGGCCTGTTTATCATTATATTGTCACTTCCAATCAAAGGCTTAACTCCTGTTTTTAGAATGTCAAAAAGTGGAATGATTCCAACACTCAATGCACCATTTGATCTTGGACATATTGTGAGAGAACTATTTGATTTTGATAGAAGTTCAATATCATCATTCTTGGGATTGGCCATATGGACAACCTGATTGAATCCTGCATCAAATGCTCTTTGAGGTTCGGTTTTGCCTGTCTTTTCAATTGATGAGAATTGATTGCTTTCACTTTCAGCTACATGAATGGAAGATATCTTTCCTGCTGCTTCACATTTCTCACAGATGATTTCAGCAACTGTAGTGTCAATTTCACCAAAACCGCTTAATCCAATACCATCAGCATGCTTTAGAAGCTTTCTGATAGCCACCTTGACCTGATGATAATTAGGGTCTTCGCCATAGAATGAGCTGTCTCTTCCAAGAATTATTGGAGTGATTGGGATATCCTTAGATGCCTCCTTGATAAGCTTGACTCCTTCAAGGCCACCTTCACGATAATCAATGAAATGGCTGATTCCAAGATTGTGCATGTCCCACATTGACTCTCTCATTGCTTCAATGAGCTCATCATCACTTGCAGACTCCAATGCAAGATGCTTTATTCCATGAGGCGGCTTTACAACCTCATCAAGGCTTAAGCCATCTCCCTCATCCTTTATGATAGAATCTCCGATATGTGTATGTGCATTTATGAATCTTGGGCATACAATCTTATCTGATGCGTCTATGATTTCCCCTTCCTTTGCATCCTTAGAGATTTCTATGATATTGCCTTCATCATCAATGACAATGTTTTCCTTAACAGGAATTAAATCAATGCCTTTTAGGATTAATCCATTTGCTATAGTTTTCATTATTAATAATTATAAAATAAGTTTTATATATTTTTATTTAAAAATGATTAATTAAGAATACTTAATTTTTTTAAGGGATGTGAAAAAATGGAAACAATCAGTGAATTTAAAGGATTGAATGGAAACATTGTAGCGTTTAAGGAAGCTGTTGGAGATGTGGAAAAGGTCACTTTTCTAGGAACTCCTGGAGTCTGCACTCCTTTTGCAGCATTATTCTCATATGCAATTAGAGATAAGGAATCCCATTTCATTAGTGGAATTGACATTGATAAATGCCATCAGTTTGAATTCAAGCCATATGGAATGCAGCTTAATGAAGATGTATCCGATCCTCATGAATCTGATGCAGTTGTCTTATTGGGAGGACTTACCATGCCTAAAGCCAATACTGATGTTGATGAATTGAATAAGACCATTGCAGAAATCCTAAAGGATGATGGAAAAATCATTGGTGTTGGATACATGGACATGTTTACCAAAGCAGGATGGTTGGATAAGGTTGACTTCGACTGCATTGTAGATGGAACATTGACTGGAGTAACCAAAAAATAAGAAAGAATTAAAATACGTTAAAAAAAAAAAAAAAAAGTAAAAAAAATAAAAATAGTTAAAAAAATTTAATTTAAAATGATTTAACAGTTGAGAGCCATACACTCTCAACTATAAATAATATTTTGGTCAAGGTTTTTTAGTCGAAGACTAAAAAAGCTTGTTGGATAATTCCAATTTTTTATTTATATCTCTTGCTTGAAGAGAGTAATAGATGTAAAATCCTGCCCAGAATATTGCAGCAAAGATGCAAGCTATTACAATCCAGGTAATGATTGGACCAATTCCTAAGCTAATTGGCATCCATTGCAAGTAAACTGCAACAGCAAACAACACACCCATACCAATTACCATTTGGAATATGACTTGAAGTGGAAATGGAACTTCTTCCTTTTCATAAATGAGTCCACTTAAGCTAAATGCCCATCCAACAACAATGGATCCAAAGAAGGCATTTATTATTTCCAAACCAGTAAATGATACATTATTAGGCCCTGCAATATAAGACCCTAATACCATTACAAGCATTACAACAAAGCATCCTACAAATGCTCCCAATGCTAATCTTTCAATCAAATCAATTTTCATATAACCACCTTTACATAATTAAAATAATAATCATAAGTCTAAAGCACTTTTGAAATCAGATAAGTATTTTCTTGAAATATTATCCTTCAAACCGTTCTTAAGCTCAATAAACATCATCCCCCTTAATGACGGGGCCACTCTTTTTATCTTTCTCAAATTGACAATTGTAGTCTTTGAAACCCTTACGAAATTAGAGTCAAGATTCTCTTCAATCTGATAGAGGGGCTTTTTAACCAAATAATCCTTATTTTCTGTATAGACTTTGGTCTGCTTTTCCTCAACTCTAATCATGAAGATGTCTTCAAAGTCCAAAAGAACTATATCCTGTCCATTCTTTACAGCCAATATTGAATTGTCACTCATTCCTTCTTCATCTTCAGTTTCATTTTCCAAAAGAACCATTGCCTTTTGAATATTGTCAGTCAATGCATCTGTATAAATCTCTGCATAAGGCTCCTCAAGGTCTTTTGAAACAAACAAATTCACTTTCATAAAATTACCAAACAATTTTTTTCTAAATAAATAATAATCAATTTAAAATATTGTTTTTTAATAAAATAAACATTTTTAAAATCAATGATTATTTTCTCATCTTTTCCATTTCCTTTTCAATCATTTGATCTCTGTATTTTTCATCAAATTTCTCAAAGAAAACAAAGGTTTTAAGATAATGGGACACTAAACCGATTCCCCAGAAAAGGGTTACCCAATAAAACCACCATTCACCACGTGAAAACAAGACATTTATAATAATTAGAATAATGTTTACAGCTATGAAACTGTATAAATGATGATAAAAGCTCATCTTTTCATCCACTCTTTTCTCTGCTCTACTATATAATTCACTTTCAGACATACAATCACACTTAATAATAATTTTTTTTAATTTTCTAAAATGATTAATGAAATTCCATTTGTTTTTAGATAATATTAGTTAGATTATTCTTATATAAATGAATACTTATCCAAATTAACAAGATGCAGAAATATTGTGCTGAAATGCAAAAATAGGATACTGAAAAAATTTTTAAAAAAATATTTTAAAAAATTGATTAAAAAATTGATTTAAAAAATTTAATATATTATTAAAACATACTAATATTACTATAAAATTTAATTATTTTTTCTTATTTTTTAAAAAAATTTTATAAATTGACAATGGGCAATTGCGTCTAATCAAGTTGAATGGAGGTGTTAGGATAGAGACTAATAATATAAGATATTTTTACAGAAATATTGTAAAGTCAGGTAAGAAATATCGTATCAAATATAACAATAAGGATTATGGCGAATTCAGTAAACTATCCGACGCTCTCTATGAGAGGGATTGCCTGTTTTACTGCAAGTTTGACTATGATCTTCTCGTGGAATGCGACTTGCCGAACAAGTATGAAAATATGGAACTTCCACCATTTCCTGAAAGCCGTCCGAGGGGACGTATTGAAGGAAACTTAAAATTCAAAAAAGATCTTGAAGGAGAAATCGTATTCAACCATAAGGAACGTAAGTTCTGTGTTATAAGAGGGGAAGAAAATTACGGCCAATATGACAGTATGGTTGAAGCTTATTTTGTTAAAAAGACACTGATGGAACATGATTGGGATAGAGCTTGCCTTATTCAAAACAGGAAAATCAGAGAAGACATTTTCCTTAATCAGAAAGTCAAGTCAAGCAAGCCACAACTTCCTAAATATTGCCCTCAATGCGGTAATAGGGTTAAAGAAGAAGATAAGATATGTAAGATTTGTGGGATTAAACTTACTTAAAAAAGAAATTGTTAATGTAGTCTTCAATTAATATAATCAAATTATATCCTATAAGTCATCCCCACACAAGAAATCTATTATGTTTAAATGCCTTACTCCATCTTTGGAAAAGTCATGATTTTCAGTTGTAATTAATATTGATTCATATTTGTCAGGTATTCTCAATAAAGGAGCGATTTCACGGTTTAATGTTTTTTCATTTGTTAACCTATAGGAAACCTGAACATATTTGTATTTGCCTGATTTTTCGCATACGAAATCAACTTCACTATTGTCCCTGTTTCTGCCGACATTTACTTTATATCCTCTTCTCAAGAGTTCAACATAAACAATATTTTCCAGGATTTTACTTACTTTCAGCATGTTGTCTTCTATTAACGCATGGTGAAATCCATGGTCCATTAAATAGTATTTACCAAGTATTTTCATTTCCTTTCTTCCTTTCAATTCAAAGCATTTGCATTTTGAAATGAAAAAGGACTGGTTTAGATATTCATTATATTTAAGCAAGGTATCCTGAGATGTATAGATGTCATTGCTTTTTAAATAGTTCTTAATGCTTTTTGAGGAAAATATTTCTCCAGTGCTGCTTATCATATATCTGCTGAATCTCTGCAGCAGATCAACATTATTTATCTTAAATCGGGAAACCACATCCTCAAATAATATTGAGTTGAAAATATCCTTGAGAGCAATTTCTCTAAATTCGTCGCTGCCCAAACTTAGAATACCTGGCATGCCTCCAAAGTTAAAGTAATCATCATACAGCTGATTGATAGAATCCTTTGTCAACTCAACACCTTCAATTTCATTTTTATATTGCAAAAACTCCTTAAATGAAAAGGGATATACATTGATTGTAAGATACCTTCCAGTAAGCAGCGTTGCCAATTCACCGGACAGCAGTTTTGAATTTGAACCTGTTATGTATATGTCGCAGTCAATGGAAACACGGTATGTGTTGATAGATCTTTCCCATCCCTTTACCTGTTGGATTTCGTCAAAAAATAGATATGCCTTTCCTTCAAGGTTTGCTGTTTTATTAAAAATGATCTCATCCAATTGCTGTGAATTGTCAATATGAGCATATTCCCGTGATTCAAAGGAAATGAAAATTATATTCTCATCCCTTATGCCCATTAGCTTGAGCTCATCAATGATGTTATACATTAGACTGGTTTTGCCTGATCTTCGAATTCCAATATACACCTTAACAAAGTCAGAGTTAACATAATCCTTTAATTTATCAACATATGCATCACGCTTGATTAATTTATCTGCCATTTAAATCAACCCAATAAAGTCATGAAAAAATCATACATACAAAAGAAAAATTTGCAAAAATTACAAAAAATTCCACTTACAGAAGAAAAATTTACAATAATTACAAAAAATTCCACTTACAGAAGAAAAATTTTCTTAATTATTATTTTATTCTAAATAATATATAATACTTTCCACAAACCAAAATATGATAAATCTATAAAATATATGAATTTGTCGACTATAACGACAAAATTGATAATTTTCATAAAATCATCAAACACAATCGACAAAAATAATGTAATGGAAATTACATTACAATGCGAAAAACACACATCGCATTATATAATGAGAAGTTGCTTCCAATAATATAAAAAATACCATTAATAAAAATTATCATTTAATCCAGTATAATCCTTTAGCAAGTGCGAAATTGTGCAAAAACACAAATGTGAAAAAGAACAAAAAATCATTGAATTAAAAAAAAAAGAAGTACTGAGTTAATCCACTATATGAATTAACTCATTGAGGTAAAAACTTTGAAAATAAAAAATAAAAAAAATAAATTAATTCTCTATCATTATCAGCTTGCCTGTATTGGAATCCTTGTAGACTTTTCCAAGCTCACTGTAACCTTCTCCAGAGGATGAGCTTACATCAGGTGTATCATTCAACTGCTTGCCTTGATCTATTTCAGTTACCTGCTTCATGGCATTGATAGCATCCTGCCTTTGATCAGGACTGATATCATCGTTGAACACAATAGCCTGCATGTTCCAGCTTATTACAAGAAAAACCAACAATCCAACTGCAATAACAAGCATTGCATCCACAAGG
>JAZNRM010000076.1:0-2914 GCA_045590695.1 Methanobrevibacter sp. | reverse complement strand
CTTCATCGTTTTAAAAAAATGCTATGAATTTTAAATTATATTTATTAATGATAATAAATATAAAATTAAATATTATAAGCATATGAATTTTTAAAATAATTATTAAGATTGATTAATGAATTATTTTCAAAAATAATTTTTAAAACGATGATTGAAATGGATTCTAAAAATTTACTTTATGAAGGAAAGGCAAAAAGCGTTTTCCAAGGTGAAAATCCTGATGAAGTCATAATTGACTTTAGAGATGACATGACTGCAGGAGACGGCGCTAGAAAAGAAAGCATGGGCCAAAAAGGTTACATCAACTCAATTATTTGTGCAAAGATCTTTGAAACCCTTGAAGAAGCTGGAGTGGAAACACAATTGATTGAATTATGCGAACCTTGTATCATGAAAGCTAAAAAACTTGATATGATTCCTATAGAAGTTATTGTCAGAAATATAGCAACAGGAAGCATTATCAGAAAATTCCCATTTGAGGATAAGGCTCCATTTAACCCACCTCTTATACAAATGGACTTTAAGGACGATGAATTCCATGATCCGATGTTGAATGATGCAATAGCTATTGCTCTTGGAATAGCTACTAAAGAAGACTTAGACACATTAAGAGAACTTGCTCTTAAGGTAAATGAAGTCATGCGCAAAATGTTTAAGGATATTGGAATCATTCTCGTTGACTTTAAAATCGAATTCGGTAAGGACAAGGATGGAAACATCATCTTAGGTGATGAGATAAGTCCTGACAGCTGCAGATTATGGGATGCCGAAACCCTTGACATGCTTGATAAGGAACTCTTCAGACAAGGAAAGGACGATGAGGTCATTGATGCATATGAAGAGGTATTCAACAGACTCCTAACTGAAGAAGACAGAGAGAAATGGGGAATTTAAATAATCTGAAACTATAATTATTATTAAAAAATTATTAATGCAAAAAACAAATGAAGCTATAAATTAAATTTAGGTGATTAAAAATGATGTATGACATTGAAGTTAAAGTTTCCTTAAAACCAGGAATGTTAAATCCAGAAGCAACCACTATTCAAAGATCCCTTGCTCTTTTAGGATATGAAGTTAAAGGAACCAAAACAAAAGAGATCATTACTTTTGTATTGGAAGCTGACTCAGAAGATGATGCAAGAGAAAAAGTGGATGACATGTGTCAAAAGCTATTATGCAATCCAATTATCCACAATTACACAATCAATATCATCAAGATGGACTTAAGCTGCGGATGCGGATGCGAATAGATAAAAAACTCAGATGCAATTGTAAAATAAATAAAGATTATAAAGTGATAAAATGGCAATTGGAATTATAAGATTCCCTGGAACTAACTGTGACCGTGACGTTTATAAGGCAATTGAACTCGCAGGTGGAGAAGCAGAATATATCTGGTGGAATAATGAAGATTTAACTGATTACGATGGAATCGTTATACCTGGCGGATTTTCCTATGGAGATTACTTGCGTGCAGGAGCAATAGCTTCCAACACCCCTGTTGTTGAAGGTGTAAAGGCACTTGTAAAAGAGGAAAAGCCAGTTCTTGGAATATGTAATGGAGCACAGATTCTTGGAGAGATTGGACTTATTCCAGGATTGTTCATTACAAATGAAGTACCTAAATTTAATTGTGAATGGTCTAAATTGAAAGTTGCAAACAACAAGACCCCATTCACTAAAAACTTTGAAAAAGGCCAAGTAATTGACATACCAATAGCTCACGCTGAAGGAAGATTCTACACCCAAGACATTGACCTTATGAAAGACCAAGACCAAATCGTTCTTCAGTTTGCAGAGAAAAACCCTAACGGATCTATGGAAGCAATTACAGGTGTTTGTGACGAATCCGGACTTGTACTTGCAATGATGCCACACCCAGAAAGGGCTACTACAAAACTATTGGGTTCAGACAATGGTCTTGAATTCTTTAAAGGTATGTTAGATAGTATTTAAGCTATCTACATATACTAAATTTTTAATCCATTTAAAATCCATTGAAAAAAATTTTACAAACTCATTTTTAAAATATAAATTTAAGGAAGTATAACATGCCAGTATATTTGATAGGTGCAGGTCCAGGAGACCCTGATTTAATAACTTTAAAAGCTGTGAAAGCATTAAACAAAGCAGATGTTGTCTTATATGATTATCTTGCAAATGATGAGATATTGAAGCATGCTCCAGAAGATGCAAAACGTATTTATGTAGGTAAAAAGGCTGGAGAGCATTACAAGACACAGGATGAAATCAATCAATTGATCATTGAGGAAGCTAAAGAGCATGAAAATGTAATCAGATTGAAAGGTGGAGACCCATTTGTATTCGGAAGAGGTGGAGAAGAGCTATTGGCTCTTGCAAAGGAAAACATAGACTTTGAAGTTATACCTGGAGTTACCTCAGCTATCGGTGCACCTACAAGCATGGCATTTCCAATTACACATAGAGCAGTTGCAACCTCATTTACAGTTGTTACAGGTCATGAAGACCCAACCAAAGCAGACAAGCAGGTTAAATGGGATTACACTGCAGATACATTGATTATTCTTATGGGAATCGGAAACATTAAGGAAAACACTGAAGAGATCATGAAATACAGAGACCCTAAAACTCCTGCATGCGCTATTGAAAGCGGAACACTTCCAAATGAAAGGGTTGTTTTCGGAACCCTTGAAACAATAGCTGACAAGGAAATCAACACACCAGCAATACTCGTTATTGGTGATGTGATTAACGTATTTAAAGAGATTAAGGGAATTGAATAATCCTTTAATTTACCTATTTTTTTAATCCCAGAACTAAACTTTTTTTAACTATTCAAAATTTATATCCTCTCAAAAACTATTTTTCATAAAAGATATTATCCTAAATCAAAATTAGTAATACTTTGAAAAATGAGTAATTTTAATTA
>JAZNRM010000075.1:0-6114 GCA_045590695.1 Methanobrevibacter sp. | reverse complement strand
ACACTTCTTACAGTAATTAAAGGTTGATAAAAAATTAAACAAATTTTTTATATGTTGCGAATTTTTAAAGGTCTTATATATGAATTCTTTTTTTGGTTATAGTGTGATTAGTTCACACTACTATATCTAAAAACCTTAATATATAAAGATTTTCGAATGTAAGTGCTTACTTGCATATTAAAATCCTAAAAAGAACAATAAATGACCTTTATTTGAAAAATAAATAGAAATTTACTCTTTAATTAAAGTTTTATTCCATTAAAGATAATATCCAAATAGTCATCTGCAAAGTAGTCTGATTCAATGTCAGTTGTCTCTCCATAGATTTGCCATAAGATGAGGGATTGGAATATTATGCTAAAGCACATTAATGATATTGCCTTGGAGTTAACATTCTTTATTCTGCCTTTTTCCAATTGCAATAAAAAGAATTCTTCCAATTTATTGATAATTGCATCAGTAATTTGTGAAATCAAAAGTTTCCTATCTGAGGATCCTTTAATTTCTTGCATGGCAACTCCGATTATGCTGAAATCCTCTTCTGTAAACTCTAGAATTCCATGAAAGCTGCGTTTAAGATACTCTTTGATGTCATCATCTTCATCAAAATCGAAAGTTTCTTCCAGTTTGGAAAGAAGCCTTGTCAAATAGTAATCCTTAGTAGCCTCTATCAGATTTTTTTTATTATCAAATTTTCTAAAGATAGTTACTTCATTCACTCCAGCTTCAGCAGCTATCTTCTTAGTGGTTGCTTTTTGAACACCTTCTTTTTGAACAATGTTAAAGGTAGCGGCTATGATTTTTTCTTCTGTGTTTTCCCTTTCAAATAACATAATAGTAAATATATTTTCATATTATTTAATATTGTTTAAAAATTTTTAAAAAAAGATGATAAATAGTAGGATAATAGTGTAAAAAGTAAATTTTGATGAATATATTAAAAAAGTAAAAAAAGTTTATTAAATTAAAAATTAATAAACTCTTTATTTGTTATTTTAATTGTTTTTAATATTCTCATCCACTGCTTGTTGGAATGAATGGGATGATTGCTTCAGCTAATTTGCTGATAGGCATGGTTTGAATCCAAACTTTTCCAGGACCTTGTATTCTAGCGAAGAAGAGTCCTTCACCGAATAGTATGTTTTTAGCACCTTTGACTCTTTCAATCTCATATCCAACAGTCTCTTCCATTGCAGCAAGATGTCCTGGATCCAATAGCAAGGTTTCTCCTTCTTGGAGTTCATGTTCAATTACTTCACCATCAATTTCCAAGAATACAGTTCCTTCTCCAGAGAATTTTTGAAGGATAAATCCTTCACCACCAAATATTCCTGTTCCAAGTTTGTTTTTGAAGAATATTTCAATTTCTACGGAATCCTCTGCAGCTAAGAATGCATTTTTCTGACCGATTATGGTATTGGTTCCATCCAATTTAAAAGGTATGATTTTTCCAGGGCTGTGTGCTGAGAACCCTATTTGTTGAGTGCCGTTTTCTGCAGTAAAGAAGTTTAAGAATAAGCTATCTCCAGATAATGCTCTTCCAAGCCCTTTTAAAAGGCCACCTCCGGTATTGGTTTCCATAGTCATTCCAGAAGTCATAAAGGACATTGCCCCAGTTTCATTTTTAATGGTTTCCCCTTCTTGCAATGTGCAGATTACAATAGGGAATGAACCGCCACGAATTTCATATTCCATAATTTCACCATTTTACTTATATAAGTTAATAATTGTGTTTAAATAATGATATATAAGTCTTTAAAAATAAGTTTTTCTTATGCTTAGAATTTTTTAGAAAGTTTTATAAATTACAATGCCTATAAAATAATCATTCATTAAAGGAGGGTGAAAAATGGCAAGATGTCCGAGATGTGGCAGCGAAGCTATTGAAGAGATCAATTACAACACATACAAATGTCATGAATGTGGATATATGATTAGAAATCCTGATGATTTGGATTTAGCCGATCAAGAGTACGGCTATTGATTTTAGTTTTTAAGTCAGGTGATATTTATGCCGGTCTGTCCAGCTTGTTGGTGCCCAATTTGTTTTGAATATGGGGATGGGACTTATAGGTGTATGGAATGTGGTTGCATATTTGAAGATGATGAAGATTCAGATAGCAATTAAATATTTTAAAAATAAAAAGAAAAAAAGAAGAGTTTTAAACTCTTTAATTTTATTTTTAACCTTGAATGGTTACTTTTAACATTTTATCTCCAGCACGGATAGCATTTACAACATCCATACCTTCGATAACTTGTCCGAATACGGTGTGAACACCGTCTAAATGAGGTTGTGGACTGTGGGTAATGAAGAATTGGCTTCCACCAGTGTCTTTACCTGCGTGAGCCATTGATAATGCTCCAGTTCCATGCTTGTGAGGGTTTCCTTCGGTTTCACATTTGATGGTCCATCCAGGTCCACCAGTACCGTTTCCGATAGGACAACCGCCTTGAATTACAAAGTTAGGAATTACTCTGTGGAAAGTCAAGCCATCATAAAATCCGCTGTTTGCTAATTTTTCAAAGTTTGCTACAGTTCCAGGAGCTTCATTAGGGAATAATTCCAATACGATATCTCCTTTTTCAGTTTCAATAATTGCTTTTTTCATTATAATCACGTTTCAATTGTTTAATGATAGTTATTTTTTATTTCGTTAAAACATATTTTTAAACATATTTTTAAAACATATTTTAAAAAATACTATTTATAATTTATTTTACTTAATATTTAAACTATTTTAAATAAAAATTAATCTACTTTTATCTCACCAGATAAGATCTTCTTATAATCCTCATAGTTTTTCTTCAAGAGCTCTGGAATGTCCAATTCATATGGGCATCTGCTTACGCATTGCCTGCATTCAGTGCACTCTTCAATCTTCTTCATCTTCTCTTGAGACTCTGGAGTTAGACTTGGAGCTGATGGGAATCTTCTAATCCATAAGGACATTCTAGCGCATTGGAATATTTCAATTCCTTCAGGACAAGGCATGCAGTATCCGCAGCCTCTGCAGAAATCTCCTTGCAATTCCTCTCTTTCATTTTTGATGATTTCCCCCAATTCCTTATCAAGCTTTGGTTCATCTTTCATGTAGGATAGGAACTCATCAAGTTCAGACATTCTTTGAACTCCCCAGATAGGAACTACATTATCAAAGCTGTTTATGTAGGCATATGCCGCTTTAGAGCTCCCAATCAACCCTCCACTCATTGCTTTCATTGCAATGAAACCTACATTGTTTGCTCTTGCCATTTCAACAATAGCAAGTTCTTTTGGACCTGTAAGGTAGGAAAATGGGAATTGGATGGTTTCGTATAATCCGCTTTCAATAGCTTCCTTAGCAAGCTCTGCCTTATGGGATGTAAAGCCGATGTGTCTTATGATTCCCTCATCATAGAGATCGAATAATGCATCATATGCTCCGCTCCCATCACCTTCAGTAGGGCAGAATGATGGGTTGTGGATTTGATAAAGGTCAATGTAATCAGTGCCAAGATTGTCAAGGCTTACTTTAATGTCCTTTTCAATATCCTTTCTGTTTTCCCCTTGGGTTTTTGTAGCTATTATAATGCTTTCCCTTGGGTATTTTTCATTGAATCCTTCAAAAGCGTAATTAAGCTTTTCTTCACTATCGGTGTATGCTCTTGCAGTATCATAAAAGTTAATTCCATTTGCATAAGCCTTTTGAACGATTTCTTTGGTTTCATCAAATGAAGCCCTTTGAATAGGGAGAGCTCCAAAACCATTCTTTTCTATCTTTAGTCCAGTTTTGCCTAATATTATCTGTGCCATATAATCAATCCAAATAAAAGTCTTATTCCATTACTTATTTTTTTATATAATAAAATATAAATATAATTGTGTTCAATCTTTAATAGGCGAAAAATATTTTGATTAAGCTTATTAACGATTATTTTACTTACACTTATCTGTTCATTTTAAAAATTAAGAATGAGAGGAATTTTCATGAATACACAAGAAATCATTGATATTGAAGATAAATATTTCATTAATACATTCAACAGAGTCCCAATTGTGCTTGACCATGGAGAAGGGGTTAAGGTATGGGATATTGACGGTAAAGAGTATTTGGACTTTTTAGCAGGTATTGCTGTAAACTGTTTAGGTCACAATCATCCTAAGCTTGTGAAAGCTATTCAAGATCAAGCTGAAAAGCTTATTCACATTTCAAGCATTTACTATAATGAACCTGCTACAGTTTATGCTAAAAGATTGGTGGATGCAACCAATTTCGATAGAATCTTCTTTGCAAACTCTGGTGCTGAAGCTAATGAAGGAGCACTTAAGCTTGCAATCAAATACAGCGGCAAGCATGAAGTATTGTTCTGTGGAGACTCATTCCATGGAAGAACCTTCTTGACATTATCTGTAACAGACCACCCAGAATACAGTGCACCTTACACAGAAAACTTGCCAAGAGGATTCAAGAAAGTTGAATTCGGCAATTTGGATAGTGTAAAGGAAGCTATCACTGAAAACACTGCAGCTATTATCATTGAGCCTGTTCAAGGTGAAGGTGGAGTTAATGTAGCAAGCGAAGAGTTTTACAAAGGTTTGAATGACTTATGTAAGGAAAAAGGAGTCTTAATCATTGTAGATGAAGTTCAATCTGGTTTCGGAAGATGTGGCGCAATGTTTGCTCATGAATTGTTCGGAATAGATGCAGATATCATGACTGTAGCTAAAGGTATTGGTGGAGGATTCCCAATGGCAGCGTTCTTGGCAAAAGAGGATGTGGCTGGCGGTTTTGTACCTGGTGACCATGGTACAACCTTTGCAGGAAGTCCTCTTGCAGGTGCTGCAGCAAATGCAGTCTTTGATGTGTTTGAAGAGGAAAACCTTGTAGAGCACAGTAAGGAAATGGGAGAATACTTCTTAGATAAGTTAGCACCATTGAAAGAAAAATATGATTTTATTACTGATGTAAGAGGATCCGGTCTTTTGGTCGGTGTTGAATTAAACTTCGAAGGAGCAGATATAGTTGGTAAAATGCTTGAAGAAGGATTCTTGATTAACTGTACTTCCGGTAATGTATTAAGGTTTGCTCCTCCTTTGGTGGTTAAGGAAGAAGAGATTGATGCACTTGTAGAAGCACTTGAAAAAGTATTCAGTGCTTTATAATTAAAATTTTATTTTATTTTAAATATTTTATAATCAAGAGTTTTGATATCTCAAAATTCTTGACTATTTGCTTTTTTTAAATTTATAACGGATGCTTTATCCAATATGATCAATTTTAATCAACAATTTTAATTAATATTATCAATATTAATCCAAAATTATATCAACAATATGTTTAAATGCTTCTTTTGCTTCTGGAACTAATGGATAAAGAGGATAGACATGAGACATTTCCTCACCAACATTCAACTCCACATCAATTCCATTATCTTTTAGCTTATTATAAAATTCAATAATGTCTGGATACAGCACTTCATGTGTACCTACAAATATTGTAGTTTGCGGAAGCTTTTTCACATCTCCATACAATGGGCTTACCTTATAGTCTTTAGGGTCTAAGTTTCCTGCCCATGCTTTACCCATTTCACGTAGTCCATCCACTCCAAGCATTGGATCAACATCCTTATAATCCTCATAATCTCCAGACATTGACACATCAACCCAAGGGGATATTAGAATTAAATATCTTGGTTGTGCTAGTTCATTCTCTGCTAAATATTCGCAAAATGCTGCAGATAAGCCTCCTCCTGCTGAATCTCCCATAATTGTAATAGGTTTGTTGAATTCCAATATGAACTCATAAAGTTTTTCAACGATTTGATAAGTCTCTTCATAGGTATGGTTAGGTGCAAGGGGATATATTGGGGTATACACTGTTGCATTGACCTTTTTAGCAAGCTTGTCACAAAAAGCTATGTGCAGATTTGTAATTTCATTGACGTAAGCCCCTCCATGAAGATATAGGATTATATTTTCAGTTTCTTCACTTTCATTAAAAATTAGCATTTGGCAACCGAACTTTTGTTCATTTTTAATTTTTGTCCGAGAAATCCTTTTTGGAAGTTCATAGATTTCATCTTCAACAAGAGAACGTTTTTCCAAATGTTCTTCTGTTTTATTTACATCAC
>JAZNRM010000074.1:0-5349 GCA_045590695.1 Methanobrevibacter sp. | reverse complement strand
CAAAATTATAATTGTTATTTTGATAAAATTTATCCAAATTATTATTAGGTGAAAAAGATGAGTAAAACTTATATTTTTGGTCATAAAAGTCCAGATACCGATTCAATTACCTCAAGCCTTGTAATGGCTGATTTAGAAACTAAATTAGGTAATGACGTTGTTGCATGCAGATTAGGAAGTCTCAACAAGGAAACTGAATATGTATTGAATTACTTCGATATTGAAGCTCCTGAATTAATTGAAAGAATTGATGATGATGCAGAAGTTATTTTAGTGGATCATAACAGTCCAAGCGAATCCATTGACAATATTGAAAACGCTAAAATCCTAAAGGTTGTTGACCATCACAAAATAGCTTTTGAAACTTCTTATCCTTTATTTGTCAGAACAGAACCTGTAGGATGTACTGAAACCGTTTTATTGAAGTTATATAAGGAAAACGGATTAACTCCAGATAAAACCATTGCATCCTTGATGTTATCTGCAATTATTTCTGACACCTTGCTTTTAAAATCTCCAACAACAACTGAAGATGATAAGGAAGCAGTTAAAGAGCTTGCAGAAATCGCTGAAATTGATTATGAAGCTTATGGATTAGAAATGTTAAAGGCAGGAACAGATTTATCCAGCTTCTCAATAGAAGAAATCTTAAGCTTAGATGCAAAGCAAATTGACTTTAAGGATGTAAAATCCATTGTCAATCAAGTGAACACTGCTGATATTGCTGATGTAATGGAAATGAAAGATGATTTGGAAGCAGGAATGGAAAAGATTATTGAAGAAGAGGATTTAGACTTATTCATGCTTTTAATCACTGATATTGTAAATAGCAATTCCCAAGTAATTGCACTTGGTAAAGATGCTGCACTTGTAGAAAAAGCTTATGGTGTAAAATTAGAGGATAACACTGTCTTATTGGAAGGAGTCGTTTCCCGTAAGAAACAAGTGGTTCCTATCATGACTGAAAATGCTTAAATGGCATTTTTGGTTTTTATTTTAATTTTTTGATATTGTTTATTTAGGGGGTATAATATGTCAAAGTTTTGTCCGAATTGCGGTCATGAAAATAAGGATGTTGCTACATTCTGTGGAAATTGCGGAAGTAAATTGGTTTCTCCAGATTTCAGTAGCAATTTAAGGGATAATGGATCTTCCACAAATGGTTCAACTAGCACTACAAGCACTACAAGCACTACAACTACTGCAAGTACTGGAAGTACTTCTAGTTCAGATGATTTTGGTTCTGTATGTTGTGGAGTGCTTATAATATTATTTATAATAATTCTTATCATGTCAATAGGATAATTTAGGGATACAATGGATTTCAATCAATTTGGGGACAATTTAGAGGATTCCACTAATTTTCTAATAGAAAAATTAAGTGAATTGCATCCTTGGGATAATGAATGGAAATACAGCATTGCAGTTAAATTGGTTCCCATTTATGAGGAAGAAATTGGCAAATTCAAGGAATATCTGGAATCAGTTGATTTGAATTTCACCGAAGAGAATTTTGACAATATCCTTAAGTTCTCATCAATTTTGACAAAGGATCAAGTCAAGCTTCTCTTTATGGGGGATTTGGCTGATATTCCCTTGATTTATGAGGGCAAATACTTAAGTGATGATGAAAGGATTGACTTATTGGTTGAATACAAGACACGATTAAGGAAAGTCGAGCCTAACTTGTATCTCTTCTTTAATCATGTGGAAAATTACTTGGATTGATTCATTTTAGCTATTTTTTTAATTTTTTTACTTTTTCATCCTTTTTCTCATATCTGCTTTTTTAGCTATTTTTATATATTTCGAAGAACATACTATAATTAATTAAATGTTGTTTTAGGTGACACAATGTTTTATAGAAAATTAGGAAAAACTGATTTAGAAGTATCTAATTTAGGTTTTGGATGTATGCGTTTACCTCATAAGGAGCATTTTTATGAAATTGATGAGGTGGAAGCTGCAAAAATGTTCGATTATGCAATTGAGCATGGAGTAAATTATTTTGATACTGCTTATTCTTTTCATAGTAAAAACAGGAATTTAGGAGGAAATGCTGAGCCGTTTTTAGGAAAGTACCTTGCAGATAGAGGCATTCGTGATGATGTTGTCATACAGACAAAATTGCCAGGATGGCTTGTAAACAAAAGGGAAGATATGGATAAGTTCCTTGATTTGCAGCTCGAAAGATTGCAAACCGATTATATTGATGTTTACATGCTCCATTCCCTTAAGATAGACTTCTGGAACAAGTTATATGGTATGGATGTATTGGAATTTTTAGACAGCATTCTTGAGGATGGAAGAGCTAAGTATGTCGGTTTCTCATTCCACGATGACTTGGATGTTTTTTTCAGCATTATGGATTCCTATGATAAGTGGGATGTCATATTGACTCAAGTGAACTACCTTGATGAGGACTATAAGAGTGGTCTTGGCGGTTTGGAGTTTGTAGGAATGGCAGGCCTTGGAAATGTGATTATGGAACCTCTAAGGGGAGGAAGCCTAATCAATAACATTCCAGATGAGGTTCAAGCACTTTGGGATACTGCTGATAAGAAAAGAACTCCTGTCGAATGGGCATTTGAGTATCTATGGGATAAGCCTCTTGTAACTTCCGTATTCAGTGGTATGAGCAATATGGATCAAGTGAAACAGAACATAGCCATTGCTGAAAACTGTGATGTGAATTCAATGAGCGAGCATGACAGACAAATCCTTAAGGATGTTACTCAAGTCTATAAGTCAAGGGAAGAGATCCCATGTACTGGCTGCAGATACTGTATGCCTTGCCATAATAGGGTGGACATTCCTCACTGTTTCAAGCAGTATAATATTGCAAAAAGCCTAGATTACATTGATAAGACTGCAGCTCCTTATTTCTGGCTAGTGAATAAGGATGAACGTGCAGATAGCTGTACTTTCTGTGGTGAGTGCAATATCCAATGTCCGCAAGGAATCGATATCCCTGCAGAAATGGAAAAGGTGTTTGATTTCTTCCATGATGAAGAATATGTTTAAATTACTTTTTCATTTTATTTTTTCTTATTTTTTAATTTTATTACT
Organism: Methanobrevibacter sp.; assembly: GCA_045590695.1. Taxonomy (GTDB): domain Archaea; phylum Methanobacteriota; class Methanobacteria; order Methanobacteriales; family Methanobacteriaceae; genus Methanobrevibacter. The sequence continues at coordinate 2,280 of JAZNRM010000074.1, read as the reverse complement.
TTTTATTTTTCTTATTATAATTATCTTCTTTTTTCCACCAAATTAACACTAAATCTGTTTTGTCTTTAGGATTAACCCAGTTTCCTCTCTCATTTTTAATGAATATTTCTTTAAAGTAATTTTCTAAAGCAATTCTGTTTTCTTCTTCCAAGTCTCCAAGTCGCCATATGGATCGGTTTATTGCTTCATCTATGCTGTGGTACTCTTTAAGGTTTTTACATTCCAATTGAAAAACATTTGCTTCAATTCTAAGACTTCTTAAAAGCATAACTAAAACCATATAGTCTGTTCCCGCTTTAAATGGTTTTCCAGCTATTTCTGCTTTCTCCTTTTTGTATTTGTGGGTTGAAGATCCAAAAACGGTTATATAAACATATTTATTTGCAATTTCATTTAGAGTTAATAAGGTATTTTTTATATTAGCTATTCCATTTAAGCATCTGGAAGCAAGTACAATATCATAATTGCCTATTTCATCATAACTTAAATCATTAATGTCCTTTTGAAAGGTTTTGATATTCTTTATATTTTCATCTTTGGCCTTTTTGCTTAGTTCTTCAAGCATCAATTCTGATTTATCGATTCCAGTAACTGATTTTGCTTTTTTAGCTATTTTTCTGGTAATTGTACCTTCACCGCAACCTATATCAAGAACTGTATCATTAGAAGATATTCTCATTTCATTGAGCAAAACATCAGGATAATCATCATTTTTAAGCCATTTGCCATATTCGCTAGCTATCTTATCCCAATCTTTCTCTTTTTTAAATCCTTTTTTGAGGGATTTCTGCCAAATGTATTCCCAATCGAGTTCTAAAGGATTTATTTCATCTTCTAATCTCATGATACACCTAGATTATAAATTTATTAAGATTATTTCCTCCACCAGTACAATACCCAATCTGCCTTATCGTTTGGATTTGAAAGCTTTCCATTTTCATTCTCTTCAAGAATGTCTTCAAGGTATATGTGTAACTGTTCCTTCTCCTCATCATTTAGGAAGTCCAATCTCCATTTACCATTATCCATTGCGTCTTCAATGCTTTCATATTCCCTTTCATGGCCTATGTTCAGGCTTTCTACATTTGGATAAATTCCCATATCTACAAGTATGTTGAAAAAGTATCTATGAGATGGAAACTCAACATATTCCTTATTGATGGAATCATAAAATTCCTTTTCAATTTTCCAGTTGTTTGGTCCAAAAAGGGTTATGTAAACATAATTTTCAGCGATTTCATTAATATTTGCAATGGTTTCCTTTATATTTAGAATTCCATTCAATGATCTTGAAGCCACAACAATATCATGTTTTCCCACATTATCAATTGTTATTTTACTTAAATCCTCTTCAATTGTTTTAATATTGTCTATATTCTCTTTTTGAGCTTTTCCATTTAATATTTCAAGCATTTTATATGCAGAATCAACTCCAGTGACACTTTTTGCTCTTTTTGCAAGGGGAATTGTTATAGTTCCGTCACCGCAACCTAAATCAAGAATAGTTTGCTCTTTGTTTACATTAATCCTTTCAATCAATCTGGTGTGATAGTCGTCTCTTTTGGCAGACTTTCCAAAATTCGGTGCTGCCTTATTCCAATCTTTACTTCTATCTTTTTTTGCTTCAAGCTTCTTTGCCCAGAAGTAAGCCCAATCTATTTCTTCAGGATCATTGATTTGATAAGTCATGTTATCACAAAAGACTCCATTTAAATGAGTATTGATTATTTAGTCCTTGTTTTCAGCTTTCATTTGCTTTTGAACTTCATAAACATCAGAGACTGCTAATGTTCTTTTAAAGTCAAAACGGAAGTTTTCAATGATGGAGCCTAACTCTCTCATTGTTGCTTCGAACTTTTCAGTCTTTACAGGAATATCACATAAGCTGTCAATGCTTTGTCCAAGCTCATCAATGTATTTTGGAAATGTTTCATTTGCATGATTGAAGAAAACGTCATATTCCTCAGGATTTTCGATATTGTCATTTCTTATGTTTTCTTTTATCTTTTCATAGAAGTCATTGTAGTAGGAATAGCTTTCTCTAAATGAATCAAGCAATTCAGCAATTCTCTCAGACATCTTATCCACACAATTCTCTTTAGTTTCTTGGGTAGCATCTGTTGCAAGAAGTGGCATATTTGCTCTAAAAAGCAATCCTACATCACTTAAATTTTTATTTAAACCGTTAATGGCCTTTTCAAAAGAATCTATATCCAATTTTCCATCCATTTCACATTCCACCTATTATTTTTTAGTATTTGTAAATTATTTTTTAGTTCA
>JAZNRM010000073.1:0-9965 GCA_045590695.1 Methanobrevibacter sp. | reverse complement strand
GATTAAAAATAGTTATTTTATAAAAATATTGTTTTAAAATTGAAAAAATATAAAAAGAGTGAAAATTATTAAATTAAATCAATATTAAAAAGTTTTAAAAAAGAAAAGATTAATCTATTTTTTCCAAAAATCTGCTTCCTAAATGTTCTATTTTAACTTCATCAGCTAATTTTTCCTGAATGTTTTTAATCATATCCTCATTGTTGGAAGCTACAAAATAGATTACATTCGCTTCATACTGCTTTTCAACTACAGACAGATTCTTAGCCCTTATCTCATTATCAATAGTTTTAATATGCTGATATTCAAAGCTGAACTTGAATATCTCATAGAGTTCCATATCAACGATTTCCGCGATTGAAAGTGTTTCAAGAACTGATTTTGAGTAAGCACGAACCAAACCTCCAGCACCAAGCTTGATTCCACCGAAATACCTTGTTACAATAGCTACAATATTCTCCATCTCATTTTTCTTTAACACATTGAGCATAGGTCTTCCTGCAGTTCCACCAGGTTCACCATCATCGTCAAAACCCTCTCCATCGCTAACTACATAAGCGGTACAGTTATGTGTAGCGTCTTTATATTCCTCAGATATCTCATTTATGATCTCTTTTGCTTCCTTTTCATTCTGTGCAGGGAAAAGTCTGCAAATGAATTGAGATTTCTTAATGTCTATTGAAGTCTGGAAAGGTTTAGCTATTGTTTTCATAGTATCAATTCAGCATTTGTAAATAAAATTCATAATAAGTATTTTATATTATAAACATAAACATTTATATGTTTAATTGATATAATATTTATTTTGATATTACTTAAAAGAAGAAAGTAATGATTCTTTATAACTAAATATAAATCATCGAGGTGAAGATCATGGAAGATAAAAAAGCAAAATTCTTAGTTTATATCGTTGTAGCTTTAATTGCTTTTGTTGCAAGCAGTGCAGTTTATTCTATGACTGGCGGTCTTTCAGATTGGATTGTAGCCAGCGATTACGATGAGGACAAAAACAATAACGGTTATTTAGACAGTTCAGAGAATGGAGGAGGATTGTTCTCACTTTTCGATTCCAATGACAATAGTGACAATTATAATGATGATGGAAGCGATTGGTCTGAACTGATTGATAAGGGAATGAACAAGCTATTCAACTCCGACAATTCAGGTTCCAGTTCAAGCTATTACTCAAGCTCAAGCTCTGATGACAATCCTGACATCTTAGCAAGACTTATAAGATTCTTTATAAACAGCGGATAATTAGAGAAAAATCTTTAATTAACCACTTCTCTTTCTTTCTTTTTTTAACTTATTTTTATTTACCAGATTCCACTATTTTCATCAATTTTTCAGATACTTGCACTATCTCTTTTTTGCCAAATGCCTTACCTATTCTTCTTATTGCATCAAGATTCCTTACATATGCATCAAGCCATGAGAATATATCTCCAGGATATGTTTGGATTTGATATTCCTTTAAAAGAGCATTTGAAATGTCTATAGGATCCTTTCCATTCAACCTTTGATTGATTATGTAATATGAAATTCCTCTTTGCAAGCATTCACAGAATGGCCTTTCATTGCAGTCACATCTTAAGAAATCAATTTGAATCTTAAGCAATGCATCTTGGAATTTCTTATCAATCTTTGAAATTGCCTCTCCAGAGGATATGATATCCAATGTTGATTCAGCAAACAATCTTGTTGAGAAGTTCATCTTCAATGCACTAATGATTTGCTTATGAACAACAGGAGCAAGATAAGCGTTTTCAAACAATTCCAAATCAAGAGCTATTGATTGAACTTTCAATAGGTCATTGGAATTGACTTCCTTTTTAGTCATCTTTTCATGAATGTCTGAGAAGATGTTTTCCTTAAACTTGATCTGCTTGACTGCTGCAGAATTATTCTTTTTATTAGTTTTATTATTTTTATTCTTTTTAGACTTGTTTGAAGTTTTCTTATTATAGATTACATCTGACTTATTATCTTTAGATTTATCCTTTTTATAATCATTCTTTTGATTTGAAGAGCCAATATTATCACTATTTGAAGACTTATAATCCTTAGACTGATTCAATCCATTGAAATAATCAGCAATATTATCTATATACTTGCTGGTTTTGGATTCCTTTTTAGTCTCCTTTTTAGGAACTGGCTTCTCATCCACATCCTCTTCAACAATGAACTTAATTCCAGAGCTTTCCTTTTCTTTATGCTCTTTAGGTTTATCTTCCTTAGCTTTAATGGATTTTTCCTTATTTTTATTTTCCTTAGATTTTTGAGACTTATTCTTGTTCTTTTTATCTTTTTTAGACTTGTTTTTCTTCTGATTATCCTTTTTGTCCTTCTTATCTTCCTTATCCTTTTTAGAACTGTCTTTTAACTTAGACTTATTCTTAATTTTCTTATTTTTCTTTAAGGCAGTCTCATTACTTTCATCAATCTTTTCAGAAAGCAACCTTAACTCTTTCAGATTTGTCTTAAAGAATGGATTATTATAATAATAGCTTAAGTATTTTGGATCATTGATTGAATCCTTGATGATAACCCCATCATCAACAGATAAAAATGACATTGCAACTGCTCTACCGAAGCGAGTTGTGTCTATTGTATCATCCGCATGTATATTTACAGCATCCTTATCTTCAAGTTCATCAAGTGCTGTCATTATATCCATTGGAACTGGAATATTTTGATAGAATTCCTCGACATCATTCACTTTCCTTAAGGACTTTGATGATATATCGGCAAGTATCTGTTCAAGTGATCCATCCTCTGTATAATCAACGAAAATATCCTCGACATCACTTTCAAGTAGGTCAAGTGCAACTGCCTCTTCACTTTCATTGTCAAACTCACTTCCAATCTCAGGAACGAGATAGATTACACCTCTGTCATGGTATGTTGGCCTACCTGCCCTACCTAACATCTGTGAAAACTCATTAGGAGTGATCCACTTGTTACCCATAAGCAATGATTCAAAGATAACTTGTGATGCTGGGAAATCCACACCTGCTGCAAGTGCTGCAGTTGTAACCACAGCTGCAATCTTTCCTTTTGAAAAGTCCTTTTCAATCTTTTCTTTCTTGAAATAAGACAATCCAGCGTGATAAGCTGAAGCGTTGATTCCCTTTCCAGATAGGAAATTAGCTATCTTATGGGTTTTTCTTCTTGAGTTTGTAAATATCAATGTTTGGCCCTTGAATCCTTTAGAGGAAGTGCTGAAATACTCCCTTTGGACCAATTTTCTCATGATTATCCTTCTTTGGACATCTCCCCTTACAAAGACAATGTGCCTTTCAAGAGGAACAGGACGCTCCTTGTACTGTACCAGTTTCATATTGAAGTCATTTGCCAAGTCCTGAGGATTCTTTATTGTAGCTGACAATCCAATTACTTGAGTCTTAGGGAAGATATGCTCAATCCTTTTTATCAATCCATTTAACCTTAATCCCCTTTCCTCATCTGAAATGGTATGAATCTCGTCTATCAATACAAGTCCCAAGTCATTCAATGCATCGGAATCGCCAGCCCTTAACATAAAGTCTATTCCCTCATAGGTACCTACAACAATATCCGCATCTTGAATATTGGAATTAGGTAACTTTAGCTCTCCTTTAGCCTTGATACGATTCATTCCCACTTTAATTGCTACCTTCAATCCTAAAGGCTCATATCTCCTCTTGAAATCCCTATACTTCTGGTTTGCAAGTGCTACAAGTGGAGTTAAAAATAAGAATTTTTTGCCATTCAATGCCTTTGGAATACCTGCAAGCTCTCCAACCAATGTCTTCCCACTACCTGTAGCGGACACTACCAAAAGGTTTTCACCTTTCAATAATCCTTCTCTAATTGCCAAATATTGAACTGGGAGAAGATAATCGTTTTTCTCTTTTAAAATGACTTGCTTGAACTCTTCAGGTATCTTAAGCCTTTTCATGGCTATTTTAGGAATCTTATCATCATGAACCTTCACTCTATCGAACAATGTCAAGTCTGTGTGTGCCAATGGGTCAAATCTTGGTGAAAGCATTTCCAAAACGTCATCAAGACTGCCTGTCTTTTCAAGCACTCTCTTGAAGTTTCTGAATACCTTCTTGTCATATCCCCTAAGCTGAAGCTCTCTTTTGATTGTATTTTCAGCACAGGTCTTGCATATCAGTTGGTCATGATAGGTATAGGAAAAGTCTGAATTGATTATGGTGACTTCCCCTTCAAAACTGCAATGCTGGCAGATGTTTGTGAATCTGACCTTGATATTGTTTTGCTTTAGGAAAGCCTCCAGCTTTTCATCCTTGTCTGCCAAGAAAACAGCTTGAGAACGCAATATATTGATTGCTTTGGAAGGAGGATAGAGCTTGTCTTCCTTTTCATCCTTTATTACAAAACGGTTTATGGAAATTGAGCCTTCCTCATCTTCCTTGAATTTCAATACACCAATGAATTCAGGCTTCCGTTTTGTATTGAGAGCTCCTTTAGGACTTCCAATAGGATACATTTCCCAAGCCTTTTTTCTTTTGTTTAATACTATCATTGATAAAATTCCTGTTTTTATTTTAAATATTATAATTTAAATTATATTTTTAATAGTTTAAAAAGATTAAGACAAAAATTAAAATTAATAAAATAATTTAAAAAAAGAATTTAAATAAAAGGGAAATAATATTATTCTCTCGGATAATAGAAAATAGAGTTAAAAAGAATCATTTTCACTCTTATAATAGAAAATAGACTCTAAGAAGTCAAGAGTCTTATAGGTTGAATTATCGCTTGAACTTGGAATGATTATTCCATAGCCAGAATATTCCCCTTTTCCACCGTAAATTATGATTGGATCTCCATTATCCATATCTGTTGAATAGACTTGCCTTTCGGAAGGAGTTTCAAATTCACACTTGAAAATGTCCAGCACATACCAGTCATCATCATCCACATTCACGTAATAGGTTTCATACTCTGTGATGTTGAATCCTTCAGCTTCAATGTTGTATGAATGGTTTGAGTCAATAAGCTGAACCTCACCCTCTCCGCTTAGATATGCGTTGCTATCGATAGTCATGTTGTAAGGTTCATTCAAGTCCACATCTCCCCATCCTTCATGAGGATTGCCTCTGTAATGATATTTGTCAAAAGAGATATTGTCTGCACTGTCCTCTAGAACTGAAGTGTCATAATCGCTTGAATTGTTGCTGTCATAGGCAAAAAATGTTATTATTGAAAACAACAATAATAGAATGAAAAGAGCTATGCATACCTTTTTAAAAGGAAATTTTTCTTCAGTTCCAATATTTTCTTTATTGTTTCCAGTACTCTTTTTGGAAGAGCTTTCAAAAGGATTTGTAGAGCTTCTGTTATCAAAGTCATCAAATGGACCGTCAAACTCTTCTGGTTTGGAATAATGATCTGCCTTGTATCTTGGAATGTACTCCTGACCACAATTGGGACAGAACTTTGCCTCATCAGAAAGTTCCCTACCACAGTTTCCACAATATTTTGCCATTTTCAACCCCCTTAAACAAACAATCAACAAAATACAATAAATAAATTATTAAAAAAATAGATTTTTAAAAATATTAAAAAAAAATATAAAATAAAACAAAAAAGAAAGAGAAAGAGAATAATAAAAACTATTTATTCTCCTCTTACTTCATCATCTACTTCAATACCCATTTTAGCAGCCATTCTAGCAAGAATGATAGTTACAACAACAGCTAATATAGTTACAATAATAGCATATATGAATAATCCGCCAAGTGCATCTCCAGTACCTACTAAGGTTTCAATTAACTTTTGGATTGCATCGTTCCATGCTAAACCTGCAACTAAACCGAATGCGGTGGTTACTAAAGTAATAATAGTTTTCATTACTGTTTTTGCTACCATAATATATCTCCATAATATTTTTAAAAAAACAACTAAAATTAGCAATTTTAACTTAAATAAGAAAATTCACTCATAGATTTCAGTTAAATTGAATTGACTAATTTTTAGTTATTTAGTATTATATAATTTATCATATATAAAGTTATTACTAAAATACAGTTATAATAATACATTAAAATAAGATTTGCTTAATTTTCAGTTAAGATTTTGAAAATAAGTGAAAATTATTAACACAATTGAAAAAATAAAAAGATTAACCTGGATAAATTATAAAAAAATTGATAAAAAAAGAAAAAATAAACATTAGTCACTAAGACTAATGCTTTCACTATCCGATGAACTTCCAGACAAGTATTTGACTTTTGCTCTGGTAAACATCTTCTTGAACCAATCATACAATACAACTAAAAGCACTGCATTGGTTACACCGTGGGTTAAGTCATAGCTTACACCATTAAGGTATAATGCAATGATTGGAGTTATCTCTAAAGCTGTTCCTGAATAGAAAATAGCTGAAATGTCTGTAATCCAACCATAGAAGAATCCCCATAGGAGACCAAAGACTATTCTGAATCCCACATTGTCAAATCTGGAAGCGAGAATTCCGGCACTTGCTCCCATAAGTCCCCAAGCAAGCATCTGGAACAGGACCCAGTATCCCATTCCCATAAAGAGACCTGATACAAATGCAGTCAATGCACCAACAAGGAAACCTTCCTCCTTGCCGAAGACAATACCCACCATTATAATGATGAATGATGCCATGTTTACAGCAGGAATTGACATTAGAATGATACGTCCCACTGTTGCAATAGCTGTCAGCACAGCAATCAACACTATAGATTCAACTGGCGGCTTCTTGTTTTCATACATCTTGAACACTGCATAGATAATTCCTGCAAGCAAAATGATGAGGAAAATTATCATGGTAATTGAAAATATAGGAGTGTCCACCACTCCAGTTGAACTTGCAGTCATATTAGTTAACATTTCATCCATTGCACTCATAATCACACACTCTTAAATTATTTAAATCATATTTAATCCATAAAAATCATTAATCATAATTATAAAATAAAACTACTCCAAATCACATTTATCTTTCAAGTCATCCAAAGTGACTATTTCATGAACATAATCCTTTACCATCCTATTAACAAAGGTAGTATAGAAATTATTCTCAGCAAATATCACCTTAGGATCATCATCTATCTGAATATCCTTGTCAAACAGCATCAGGCAACGCTTGCAGTTGTTTGCAACAAAATCAAGGTCATGGCTTGTCATTATTATTGTAAGCCCATTGTCCCTTAATGAATTCAATATCTCTGCCAATGCCTTGCTTGACAATGGATCCAATCCTTTAGTTGGCTCATCCAATACAAGAACATCAGCATTCTGAAGCAATGCCTTGACAATTGCTATCTTCTGCTGTTCCCCTCCACTGCAGTCATATGGATGCTTGTCAATAAGGTCAGTGATGTCAAAGAATTCAATCAGTTCCTTGAAATTGAAATCAATGCTATCGAATTTCAATCCGTTCAAGGTTTCAGATGCTATGAAATCCTCATTGCTCAATTTCAATAGCTTCTCATAGTTTTCCTTGCTTAAGCTTTGATTATTCTTTATGAGAAGGTCAGATTCAAGAATTGATTCCAGAAACTCCTCCTTCACATTGTCTTTAGAGAAGTGTATCATAGGATTCTGATGAACATAAGCTAATTTGATTCCCTTTCTGTACTTGACCTTGCCCTTGATTGGTTTTAAGATTCCAACCAATAGCTGGAGGAATGTTGATTTCCCTACACCGTTTCCACCGATTAAGCTAAGGAAATCTCCCTTGATTAAGTCGAAATCCACATTCTTCAATATCAAGTTTTCCCTTTCATATGCAAAGTAGATTCCTTTCATCTCTATCAATGCATCTTTATTCCTATTGAATGGAAGCTTGTCCAGAATGCCTGATTTTTCTTGAGAATGGTATTTTTTGTTGGTGATATGTAGATTGTCATGATTCAAATTATTGGAATCAACATCATCATTGCTTATTTTAATTAAATCATCATGGATTGTATTAAGACAACGTCTTCCTTCACGAATGCTTAAAGGAGTATTCAATTTAATTAAACTTGGATACTTGACGGAAAGTGAGTTGTATATTTTGGTAACTGCAGGAAGGTAATTTTCAAATATCTCATCATCAATGACTTCACTGCAGATGTTATGTGCATTGTCTACAAACTCTATCTTTCCCTCCTTGAGGAACACTGCCTTGTCAATGAATGGGAAAATGCTGTCTGCCTTATGCTCGCTCATGATTACTGTTATTGAGAATTCCTCATTAAGTCTTCTCACAATTGAGAGAAATTCATATGAAGCGATTGGATCAAGCTGTGACATTGGCTCATCCAAAAGAAGCACTTGTGGCCTTAATACAAGGAGTGAACAAAGGTTCACCAATTGCTTTTGTCCTCCTGATAGCTCATTCACATTCTTGTGAAGTATGTCATTTATTCCAAAGAAAGCAACTATTTCACTGATTCTGTTTCTGATTTCCTCTGTAGGAAGCCCTATATTCTCAAGAGGAAATGCAATCTCCTGAATTACAGTGTCTGTAACTATCTGGCTGTCAGGATTCTGGAAGAGGTATCCTATATCACAAGCAGAGGAAATGTCATCAAGATTTTGTATTTCAGTCCCATTGAACTTTATTTTACCTGATCTTCTGCCTGCAGGCATCAGTTCCTTCTTAAGGTTTGTAAGCAAGGTGGTTTTACCGCATCCTGACGGTCCGCATAACAGTACAAAGTCACCATAATCGATTTCAAGGTTAATGTTGTCCAATGACTTTACCTGTGATTCAGTTCCATCTGAATTCATGTATGCAAAGCTGAAGTTATTGAATTCAATCAATGCCATAAAATCCTCTCCTTGATTTCTAGATAAATTAAAGGTAATAAGAATACTATAAATGCCAAATAATAGATATTGAATGGCAAATTGCTGAATCTAAAGTCAATTGAAGGGTAAATGTTAATCATGCCCACTCCATGAAGCAATCCTACAATGATTATTCCCACTGTAACGATTATCAATGCAATAAAAGCAAAGTCTGCATTTGAAAACTTGTATGATAAATAGCTTGTTCTCTCAGTAGCATTGTATCCTCTTGCCTTCATGGATTTTGCGGTAAACATTGATTCCTCTAAAGACCATGAAACGGTTATTCCCATGATCTTTCCAAGTGTCTTTGCCTCTTTAATGATGGCTGCAATCCTCTTGTTTGACTTGAGCTTGTCCACAAGCTTGGAATTATAGTCAGTGTTTATGTTTGAGTTGAATGCATCCACATCAATTCTCTCCTCATCCTCACCTTCAAGCTCCACTCCATTGCTTTTCAAGCTGTTAAGCTTTTGAACTTCAATAGCTCTTGAATTGATTAGAGGAATGAACCTCAATGCCATAACGATTATCATGGAAATGATAGGCAACTTCTTGGAAAAGATATAAAGCATTTCCTGATAGGAAACTGACCTGTTGTAGGATGAAAACACCAAAATAACTATAAGAAGTGCCAAGGACATCAGTATTCCATATGCAATGGCTTCATAAGTTATGAAAAATCCAGACCATAAATAGATCTTATGAGCTCCTGTCCTATTGAGCAAAGGGTTTAGAATCATTATCAGCACACTTAATGGAATGAAAAGCCTCATGATGTTTTTCAGTTCATGGCTAACTCCCTGAAGGGCAATCAGAACCAATAGAAGAACTAGAAAAGTAACTACAAAATAGGGGTCGGTGAAAATGAATGCAAAGAGAACCATTATAAAGTAATAAAGCAAATAAACCCCTGGATGAATTGATGTAAGTTCCATAAGCAGTTCTCCATATATTTAAAGTTAAAATAGATATTTCAATTGGCTTGATTTCTTATATTATATAAACAATTTATATTTTAATTTGTAATCTATATAAAGTTTTCTTTAAAATTAATAAAATAAATTTGATTTAGAGGCTTTAAAATGCTTAAAAAAAAGAAAAAGGGGAAAAGGAGAAAAAATTTATGAAACTATTTGAAA
>JAZNRM010000072.1:0-6687 GCA_045590695.1 Methanobrevibacter sp. | reverse complement strand
TACTTAATGAAGTAATTCTATTAGTAATATATATAAAAAAAATAATTTAAATAGTTTTATATAAATTTTTATGAAAAATAGTTTTAAAAAAAGTGAAAAATAGGATTATTCTCTCAATTTAGCTAATCTATAAGCTAATTTCAAGCTTCTTACATAACCTTCTACAGTTTGGTCACGGCTTGTATCAATGAATATCTCATCTATTCCAAGGGTTACAGCACCATAGCTTGGCCATTTATCTAGAAGCACTAGTGTCCTGAACATGATGTTTCCAAAGATGCCATCATTTGCAAGAATGATGTTATATCCGTCTTCAATGGCTTGTTCCAAGAGAATATAATAGTTTTTAATTGAATAATTCTTGGATATCTCATCACTATCATTATCAAAGTTATCCAATTCCTTGAAAGTCTCAATTAATCTGTTTGTCAATTTATCAGAAGATATTAGGCTTTCATCGATTCTTTCGCTTCTTCCCAAATCATCCTTTCTTCCCTCAGCCAAAACAGCTATTTTAGGCTTCTTGCCAAGGTATTGAATGAAATTGGCTGCTTGAATAGCTAATGTCACCTTTTCTTCAATGTTCTTTCCTTCATCAATGCCTACAGGAGCAAGGAGGAATTCGTAATTATGAGAAAAGCTTTCATCATCTTCTGTATTGATATAAGTGGTCCTGTTGATTGTTTTATCTGATTTGAACTCTTTAATGGCTTTAATGACTTTAGATGCCTTTAGAGATCCTCTGATAACTGCATCAATTTCCGGATTTTTGAATGCTTCTATAATTTCATCTTCAGTTTTAACTAAACTTATTTCCAAATCATCAATCTCATTGAGTTCGTTAGAAGCATTTATGATATTTTCATTTTCTCCTAAACCAGCCACTATTCTAATCATAGTAATTGTTATATTTATTATTTAATTTATAGTTTTATAAAAAAACAGAACGAGAAAATATTCTGTTAAAAATAGTTAGAAATAAGTAAAATATAGTTTAATAAATTAAAAAAAGTAAAATAAAGTAAAAAAAAGAAAAAAAGAGAAATAGATAAATTTAGAATTGTTTACCTAATTCGTAAGCTTCTTTTAATTTGTCTTCTTGTTCGTCTGCAACGATTCCTGCAGGACCAGCGCTACCAGCATCTACATGACCGATAACTTCATATCCCATAAAAGTGAATGGAGAGAATTTGGTCAATTCGATGTATCCTTCGTAGGTTCCTTCAGGTTGGTTTTCAGTAAAGATAAGAGCAGCTTTACCGCTTAAGCTTTTATCTGGGTTTTGTCCGATTGCATAGAAACGGTCAATGATGGTTTTTGCTTGTGCAGTCATTTGACCATAGTAGATAGGGGTTGCAAAGATTACACCATCTGCAGCTACCAAATCGTTTATGATCTTGTTACCGTCATCTGCACGTACACAGTCAGGGTTTTCAGCACAGTATAAACATGCTTTACATGGAGCAATGTCTTCTTCTTCAAGGTAGTATTTAACTACTTCGTGTCCGTTTTCTTCTGCACCTTTAATCATTTCATCCATCAATACGTCACAGTTTCCACCAATACGTGGACTTCCTTGTAATGCAATAATTTTCATCTTTTTACCTCCAAAATTTCAAATTTCTTAATAATAAATATTATTAATTATGTAATAATTTATTTTAAACTTATTTAAAGTTTTATTTAGTTAAACAAGTTAATATAATCGATTAATTCAATAATCTACTTTTCCCATGCAACTTTCAATGCAGCTTCAATAGCTTCTGAAGTCTTTACAAGATCATCTTCATTGTGTGCACCGGAAATGAAATTGCACTCGAATTGGCTTGGTGGAATGAATACACCGTTTTTTAACAATTCCCTGAAGTATACCAAGAACCTTTTGGTGTCTGACTTTTGAGCTATTTCATAATTGAGCACTGGCTCTGGATTGAAGTAGATTTGGAACATAGATGCAAGACCTACAACCTGCAAGTCCAAGTTCAAGTCTTCAACGATATCCTTCATATTGTCTCTCAAGAAATCTCCTTTTCTTGCCAATTCGCCATAGAATACATAATCCAATTTCTTTAATGTGGAAAGACCAGCCTGAACTGAAATTGGGTTTCCGCTAAAGGTTCCAGCTTGGTAAACCTTGCCGTTAGGAGCAATCATTTCCATGATTTCCTTCTTACCGGCATAAGCGCCGATTGGGAATCCTCCACCTAATATCTTAGCAAAGGTTACCAAATCAGGCTTGACACCATAATACTCTTGAGCTCCACCGCGAGAGACTCTAAAACCAGTGATAACTTCATCAAAAATCAATATGATATCGTTTTCCTCAGTGATTTCCCTTAAGAATTTAAGGAACTTTACATTAGGTTCAACACAGCCAATATTACCCATAACTGGCTCTACGATAATACATGCAATGTTTTCTCCTTCATCATCAATCAATTTGGTCAATGCATCAACATCATTGAATGGTACTGAAAGAGTGTTTTGGGTTGTTTCAACAGGAATTCCTAAGGAATCCGGAAGACATGCTGCACCTGAACCTGACTTTACAAGCACATAGTCATGGGCTCCATGATATGATCCTTCAAACTTGACTATTTTATCCCTTCCTGTAAATCCTCTTGCAAGTCTGATTGCAGCCATTGTAGCTTCTGTACCGGAGTTTACGAAACGAACCATCTCAGCGCATGGAACCCTATCAATGATTTCTTGAGCCAATTTGACTTCATTTTCAGTAGGAGCACCATAAGCGGTTCCCTTTTGCATCTGTGCATAAACGTCTTTCATTACGTCATCATCGCTATGACCAAGCAAGATAGGACCATAAGCCAAACAGTGGTCGACATAATCGTTTCCATCAATGTCCTTGATGTGAGAACCTTTCGCTTCCTTTACAAAGAATGGATATGGTTCAAAAGCACGGACTGGAGAGTTTACTCCTCCAGGAGTGATGGTTTTACTTATTTTAAACAATTCTTCGCTATTCATAATAATAATTCCTATAAGTTTAAGTTAAATGATTAATTTTTTAATTTATAGATATAGTTTATTTATCTTAATTAATAGGTATTTCTATTTTATAAAAAGTTTAATATCATAAAATATAAAAATCAATTCAAGAAAAAACATCAACTAATTTTAAAGGATGATAAAATGGATTTATTGGATGTTATGTTAAAAAGAAGAAGTGTTAGAAAATACACTAATGAAGAGATTCCGAATGAAAAGATGAACAAGATCCTGCAGGCAGGACTCCTTGCTCCAACAAGCAGAAACCTGAAGCCATGCAATTTTTTAGTTATTGATAACAAGGAAACATTAAAGAGAATAAGCAAATCAAAAGCATTTGGAGCCTCATTTGTAAAGAATGCAAACAAGGCAATAGCTGTCATTGCAAACAGCAAAACTTCAGATACATGGATTGAAGACTCTTCAATAGCTTTAGCATTCATGCATTTAATGGCAGCAGAACAGGATGTTGGAAGCTGTTGGGTTCAGATCCATTTGAGAAAATCCAAACTGGGAAAATCATCTGAAAACATCGTACGTGACATTTTAGGAATTGATGATTACTTTAGAATAGTTGGAATATTGGCTTTAGGTATTGAAGATGGACATATGGAAGCTTACACCCTTGATGACATTGATAAGGAAAAAGTCCATTATCTTCGTTAAAATGTTAAAAAAAGAGCAATAATGATATTTTTTTATTTTTTTAAAAAATGATTTATGAATCTAATCCTAATGGATTAAGATTCAAATCATTTCCAATATCTATATTGCAGGAAAAAATCCTGCAATACCCCAAATAGATATTGTAAGCCTATAAAAATGTTGGGTCAAAAAGTTTAATGAATAAACTTTTAAACTCTACTAATGAATATGAATTAAATGATATTTAAATTTTTTTAATGGGTTTTTAAATTGTAGGATGTGAGCTTTGCAAGCCAAAGGAAACTCAAGAACAACTATGGGGGGTTGTTAAAAAACAAAATCTTGCAATAATGTTTTTTCCTACAATTTAAGGGGCATTATGACCTCATAACAATTTGTATACAATCATTATGATGATAAAGGCCATGCACCACAAATAAATGAGATACATGACCAGTGCCAACCAAATCTTTGATTGGATAGACATAATGAACCCCATTTTTATAGACTTGCCAGAGGGAATTTTCTTCAAAAAATCTTGAATCCAATTCATGGCAATAAAGCAAAAAGGCATAATATCACCTCCTGGACTTAAAGAGTTTACATTTAGGTATAAAAATATGTAATTCCTTTTATTTATAGTTTATTTTTAATATAACGACTTAAAAATTCTTATTTTACCATAATATTGCTTTAATATTGTTATAATATTTAACTAATTTTGAATATATTAATTAAAAAAAGATGAATTTAGATAAAATTTTTAAAAAAAAGTTAAAAAAAGAAGTCAGTTAAGAGCAATTGCCCTTAACAATCTAAAAAAGTTATTGCTCAATGATCTGTTCATCAATAGCCATACCAAAATGTCTTGCGCTATCGTCAATAAATCCTTTGACTTTCATTCCTGGCTCTAGAACTGAAACGGAAATAGGTTCACCATTCTCATCGACTAATCTTATGGTTTCTGCATTTTGAACCAATGATCTTATTTTCATATCTTCATATTCCGCTTCAATCAAAAGAAGAGGCCTTTTTTCTATTTTGGATCTGCCTACGATAGACTTTTTGGTCTTTCCATCACTATCAACAATCAATACCTCATCGCCTGTTTCAAGCTCACTTAAGTATCTTGTCTTGTTTCCAGGAACCATTACATAAGCTTGAACAGGACCTGCATTTACTCTAAACGGTCTTGATGCCACATATTCGCTTTCCAAGCTTTCGCTGTGAATGAAGAACATTGCTTTAGAGTAGGAACCGATTAACATTCCTTCCCCAGGTTTCATCATGGTTGTTGTGTCAATGCAGACTCTGTCTCCTGAACCTACAGGCTCTACATTGGTTATTGTCAAGTCCTTTAAGGCATAGCTTTCTGTTGAAAGCTCATCAATGAGATTAGCAATATCCTTTATCTGAGCAAAATCATTTGGCTCGAAAATTACACCATCAGTGCCCACTTCCAATGTTTCCATTGCCACTTTAGCATCTTCTGCATTCTTTACAGCAGCAATAATGTTTACATTTTCCTTTTGAAGGTCTGCAATGATGTTTTCAAGGGGAATGATTGTCCAGTCAGTAGCTACAAGGATTACATAATCAACAACTCTTCCTAAGGTCACTGCCAATTGCTCATGCAACTTGTCGGTAATGACTATATATGCACAGACAGTTTTTCCACTGTTTTTAGCTTCATTTGCTTTAGCTAAATCTGCTGATTCATTCAAGTTGTCCTTAAGCTCAAGGGTTCCGTCTCCCTCACCGTCAATTCCAACTAAATAGATGTCAGCATCTTCCTCATTGGAAATTACTTTGAAGTTTCCAACTTTTCTGATGTTTTCACTGTCTACTGTATCAAGAACGTAATCGATTCCTGATTCAAGTGCTGTTGTGATGAATTCTTTCTTATCGTCCCAATCTGCCTTTGGGGACATAATCCAAGCGAATTTATTTGACAATTTTAATCTCCTTAAATTTTTCTAGTTTTGATTGTTGATATCTTTGAACAATATTATAATTATGATTTATTTAATCGAGGAATTTTAATGCTTCTTCAACATCCAAATCATTGTGAACTACTTCTGAAATAGCTCTTGTGATCTTTCCAGGGTTTTCAGCTTGGAAAAGGTTTCTTCCAAATGCTACACCTGCTCCTCCAACTTCAAGGGAATCCCTTACCATCTCTAAAAGTTCCCTATCGGTTTCAACTTTTGGTCCTCCTGCAATGACTACAGGGACTAATGCTCCTTCAACCACTTCTCTAAAGGAATCAGGGTCTCCAGTATAGTTTGTTTTTACAATGTCTACTCCAAGTTCAGAACCTACACGTGCTGCATGCTTTACCATTTCAACATCATGTTCGTTTTCAACCTTTTGTCCTCTTGGGTACATCATTGCTAAAAGTGGAATTCCCCAGTAACTGCAGGTTTCAGAGATTTCACCAAGTTCCATAAGCATTTCAGGTTCAGTTTCAGAACCTATGTTCACATGCACAGATACTGCATCTGCACCTAATTGGATTGCCTTTTCAACACTGGTTACAGTTACCTTGTTGTTTGGATCTGGGCTTAATGAAGTACTTGCAGACAAGTGTACAATAAGACCGATATCCTTACCGTATCCTCTGTGTCCGAGTCCTACAATACCTTTGTGCATCAATATTGCATTTGCTCCACCTTGGGAGATGCTTTCAACTGTTTCATCCATGTTAATTATTCCTTTGATTGGACCGCTTGATACACCATGGTCCATAGGAGCAATTACGGTTCTTCCGGTTTTTCTATTGAAAATCCTTTCTAAACGAATTCTTTTTCCTATTTCAGTCATAAGATTAGTCTCCTTAATTATGAGTATTATATAATTTATATAATATTAATTTACCATTTAAATATTTAATGATAAGATATAAAAGTTTTATTATGGTTTGAAAAAATATAAGAAATGTAATGTATATTTTTATACATTAATGTATTTTTAAATACAATAATTATTGGAAACAATCATACATTCTACAATAAAAGAAATATATACAAAAAA
>JAZNRM010000071.1:0-2879 GCA_045590695.1 Methanobrevibacter sp. | reverse complement strand
ATTATAATTTATTTCTATTTCTTCTTTTATTTTTCATTACTAATAACTATTATCTAAAATTTGATTATAATTTGGCTAAATAATTATTATTTTTTAATTTAGATGAATTTTATTAATTTAAATCAATTTTACAATGTTTTTATAATTTTTCATTTATTGTAATTTTCAATTTTATTAATTCAATTCATCATAAGGCAATTTGGTTTCTCCAAAGTCCTTTGCCCTATCTCTTGCATTTGACTTGAATCTTTCCATCAATTCTTCATCGCTTAAAACCCTATCAATGGCATTAGCCAAGTCTGATGGATCATTTGGATCAATCAATAATCCAACATCTTCAGTGATTATTTCCTTTATTCCACCAACATTGCTTCCAATAACTGGCTTTCCGCAGGATAATGCTTCAATGAGTACAAGCCCAAAGCTTTCACTGAATGATGGCAATACGAGAAGGTCACAGCTTGGTATTATGTCCTCAACATCTCTTCTTGTGCCTGTAAAGTAAACATCTTCAATATCTTCCTTTTCACATTTTGCCTTGAGCTCTTCTGATTGAGGACCATCACCAACGATGACAAGATTGGCTTTCATGCCCATTTCTTTTTTAGCTTCAAGAAGCAGCTCAACATTCTTTCTTTTAATTAAATTTCCGACAAATAAAATGATAGGTTTGTCTACATCTACATTAAATTCTTGGATCAACTCTTTTTTAAATTTGTCCTTGTTTTCTTCTGTAGTTTTAAACTTATTGACATCTATACTATTCCAGTGCAATCTTGTCTTTTCTTTAATATTTGGAATATTTGTCTTTATGATTTCCTCTTTCAAGGCTTCACTTACAGCAAGCACAACATCTGCATCTTTAAGCACTTTATTGATGAGAGGTCTTGTGAACTTTTGCTTTTTGTAGGTTTCAAACATGTCTGATCCATGTGAAGTTACATAGGTTTTGGTATGGGTTGACTTTCCAGCCTTTACGCTTGCCCATCCTGCAGGAAGCAGATAGTGTCCGTGGATTATGTCTATGTTTTCCCTTTGAATCAATTTTTTAAGCTCTCTTTCAGCATTGATTGCAAAGAATAATCCTCTAAGGCCTGGAACATTAACTCCTTTAGTGCCTATTACATGGATTCCATCGATATCCTTAATGTCCTTGTGAGGGTAAGTGATTACATACACTTCATGGCCTTTTTTCACCAATTCCTTTGATAATGTGTGTATATGAACTCCAACTCCTCCAATATGTGGTGGAAATTGTCCAACCATAGCAATTTTCATGTTTTAACCTCTTTCAATTTAGAAAATTTTGAATTAATTAATCTAATATTAATTAAACATTAACTTAATGTTATAATATATCTTATTAATTCTATTTATTCTTATATAAAATTGCTTAAAAAAATAGTGGGATTGATTTAAAAATAGTAAAAATATGTTTAAAAATGTTAAAAATTTAATATAAAAAATAGTAAAAAAAGAAAAATATTAGAAAATTATTTTTGCAATTATTCTAATCTTTCTAATAACTCTTCGAGAGTTGGAGCACCAATAAATGCTAATGAATTGTTGATTGCAATTGCAGGTACTGCATGAACTCCGTAGTCAATAGCTAAATCTCTGTTAGCAGGATCAGCAATACTGAGGATTTGAACTTCGATTGCATCTCCTAATTTTGCTTTTGCTTCTTCAACAACTTTTACAGCACCTGGACAATGTGGACAGGTTGGTGAGGTAAATACTTCTATTTTGTGTGCCATTTTATCACCTTTTTTAATAATTATTTAAGTTTTTATTTTGTTTTTAGTTAAATTGTAATTATAAATTCATAAAAATCTTTAACTTTTATAAATTTATTTTATATATTATTGTTCGTTACTATATAAATATTCCTATTTAAATAGAAAACATGGTTAAGAAGAAATAGATTAATTTTTGCTTTTAATTAGAAAATAGTCTAAAACTCTAAATTGAAAATCTTATTTTCACTTAAAGTTTCAGTTAAGCTTTTTTTGCTTTTAGGATAATTGATGGCAGTGTAATTGGTTGCATTAGCTTTTGAAGCAGCTAATTCGATAGCATTATTCTTATTTCCAAGCTTATCAACTAATCCTAAGTTTTTAGCTTCATTACCATTGTATCTTTTGCCATGAGCTAATTTTGCAAGATAATTAGGTTTTAAGTCTCTGTTTTTAGCTATTGCTTTGATGAATTGGGTATAATCTTGATCTATCATCTTTTGACCATTTAAAAGATTATCTGGGTTTGTTTCATTGGATTTATTCAATTTAAGATAATCCTTATTGTAAACTCCTGTAAGCTTGACTTTAGAGTATTTGCCGCTGTCAATATAGCTAAGGCCAATTCCTCCAATTGAAGAAGATGAACTTGCAATGATAGCATCAGCACTGCTTGCAATCAAATAGCTTTCATCTAGTCCCTTATCTCCAATGTATGCAACAACTGGCTTGGAAGAGCTTTTTATGCAACTTGCAATTTCTTCACTGGCCACTTGGCTCCCACCTTTACTGTTGATATCCAAAACAATGGCCTTCACATTTGGATTTGAATTAGCTTCATCCAATGCATTTTCAATTTGGCTTGCGCTTGTGAATATCTTGGTGGAGTTGGATGAATCATAGGTGACAGCGCCATTGATTGTTATGACTGCTATTTCATCTTGCTGTGTAACTAAATTTCCAAATGGTAAAACAAGTACTAAAAGCAATACTATAGCAAGTATAATAAATGCACCTAAACCGATGTTAAGCCAATTTGTATTGTTTTCACTCATAGTATCACTCTTTTTCTTAAAATATGCCATTTTTAGTTATTGTGTATTCCTTTTTTTATTAACTTTTAAAAATTATTGTATTATAATA
>JAZNRM010000070.1:0-4090 GCA_045590695.1 Methanobrevibacter sp. | reverse complement strand
GTATATTTTTAACTTATTAATATTTATAATTTTATTCTTTTTTGTTAAAAATAGTGAAATTTATTGAAGTTCAAAGGGATTTTAAAAATGAGAAAATATAAAAAATCTAAAAAAGTGAAATTTAAAAAAATAGTAAAATTGTTCTTAATAAAAAATAAGAAATAGTTAAAAGAAGTAAAAATTGTTAAAAAAGTAATCTCTGCATTGAAGAATAAAAATAGAAAAATAATTTGATTTAAAGAGATTTATAAGAATAAATCCTCTTCAACATCATATTTTTCTAAAATTTCAAGAATTTCCTTCATTTCATCGTTTGAAGGAGCATTTCTTTCTTTTGCGAAAATTAATCTTAAGTCAGCCATGTCTCTTGGCACAATGTCTGCTATACGAACAGCTTGCTTGTGATCGACATAAGCTTCAAGTTCTTCGATTAACTTTTCAGTATCTTCAAGGGAAAGTTTATTTAGATTAGTTACATGAGCTAAAGTTAAATTTTGTTCATAACTAAGTTCATGTTTTTCTGAAAACTCTTCAAGAATTTCTTTCACTTTAGCTGCAGGTATTGGTTCTGTTTCTAATGTTTTTTTCCCAATCATTGTACTCACTCTTGTAATTTTAAGTGTTCTGGAGTAACGATTAATTCTTTTGCTTTATTACCATCTTTTAATGCAAGTATGTAAGCTTTACCTTTTTTGTCCACTACTTTAGCGGTTTTTCCATGGAATCTGGAATGAGGTTGGCCTTTTTGGATACTTGGGTCGATGATAATGTGTACCATATCACCATTTTCGAATTGTTGAATTCTTCTGGTAATTGGATTTGCACGACCAGGTCTTACTCTTTTGGTCAATTTTTTTCTACTTCTACTTTTAAATCCTCTGGATCTTTGCATTTTTATACCTCTTTAATATTTAATTAATTGTGTAGTAAAAATATAAAACCCATCATTTTATATCTTTTTAAATAGCTAGTAGCCCAGGTATGATATTTAAGTTGAATACCATAGCTTAAGCCCTTCGGTTTAGCTATTCATTGTAAAAGCCAATATATAAGTCTTATTTAGACTTAGCCCTAACCGTAGGTTTAATTGATTAGAACATATCTAAATTTTATATATTGAAAGAAAAAAATATCAAAAATATTATAAAATATCATAAAATTTTAGTGACTGGATTTCAGCAATAATCCAATCTTCTATTTTTGATAGTAATAAACTATATATTTTAAGATATTAATAAAGTTTATGTTTTTTAAGGATTTGTGAAATATTTAAAAAAAGTTGTTTTGAAGCAGAATCTCATTTTTATTTGATTCCAACTTCAATCACATCCAATTCTGCACAGATTGCCTGTGTGCCAAGAACTTCAGTAACGCTAGGGTTTGATCTTCCTTCATCGCTTGAGATAAGTTCCTTGATATACAAACCGCCTTCAGTTTTAATGACCATTTCAAAGGTCTTTGAATCAATGAACTTGGCTTCAATGTTTTTAACTTCTTTTTCCCTGATTTTGTCTGCCCTTCTATGGGAAACTCTAATAGGGGTTCTTTGTTGGATAATGTGAAGTGTTTGAAGCTTTTCCAAATCCTCTTCTTTTATGTCATCTTCGCACTTGACCAATGCTCTGTAAACCTTATAGGTGTCTGGTGAGGATACTTTGATTTCAGCTTTTCTTTTCCTTTCGGTAAACTTAAGATTCAAGTATTCGGTTTTTCCTTTAGCTACTTCAGCAACCTCTTCAGCAATTTTCTCAAGGTCTATTTTTCTAATCTTCGGCTCCTTGATTTCAAGCACAAATGGTCTGCCTGTACCTAACATTCTAACGTCAATGTCTTCCCTTCCAGCACCATGGAACTTGGCTTCGTATCCATTTGTGTGCTTTAAGACGGTTTCGGATAAAAGTTCCTCTACAGATTCTGGGTATTGCTTTCCTGTGAAATTGCACTCCTCACAGCCTCTTCCTTTACATTTGGTGCATGGCCATTTGGTTTGAGGGATGCCTCTAACAAGCTTTCTGTATCTTCCTTCAATAAAAATAGGATTGATTTGAAGTCTGACTTTCACTGGATTTTCAATGTCTTCCTTTAGGATTCTTCTAAAGTCAACCATTACAAGAACATCTTCTCCATCAAAATCAACATTCTGCTCGAGATTTGCTTCAAGCAATTTGCCGATTTCCCTGTTGACTTCCTTTTTGATTATCTCAACATCAAAATCAAACTCATCGCTGATTTCCTGATCCTTTTCAACTATTTCTTTAGGCAATTTGCAGCCAACAACAAAGGTGTCAAATTCAACCTTAAGCAGCTCTATCTTTTCATCCACCAAATCAAGAACATCACCTTCAATAAAGTTGAAGAGATTATGGCATATTTCGCATTCTCCATCATAAGCTCCCAAATTTAGGGATTCTCTAATTTTAATCCCCCTATCCTCATTGCCATTTCCCTCTATGCAATCTGAAAACTTACGTCCAAGGCAATGATTGCAGATATTTCCATTTGTATATTTGATCAATTCTTCAGCCTTATTAAGTATTTCCTGATTCATTAAAATCTCTCTTTAAAAAATGAATATAAAAAAATAAAAGTAGTTTAGTTTGGTGTGTGGAATGTTTATTTCATGAATTGGCCCATGATCCTATTCATGGCTCCTCCACCCATTCCTCTGCGTCCAATACCTTTCATGGCTTTTTTAGTATTGTTATAGTATCTTAAAAGTTCCTTGACGCTGTTCTCGTCTACACCAGAACCTCTTGCGATTCTTGTAATACGAGAAGTCTTGATTATTTTAGGGTTGAGCATTTCTTCTTCTGTCATGGAAGACATGATAATCTTGAATTCATTAATCTTGTCTTCGGTCATTTGGCTTGCCTCTTTAGGAATCTTTCCTCCTAAACCAGGAATCATGTTCATGACCTGTTGCATAGGACCCATGCTGTTCATCATTTCAAACTGGTTTTGCATGTCCATAAGTGTGAACTTTCCACTAAGCATATTGTTCATGGTTTTGGTAGCAACATCTTCATCGATAACCTCTTCAGCCTTTTCGATAAGGCTTCTGATGTCTCCCATACCTAATAATCTTGAAATGAATCTTTCAGGGTCGAATGCTTCGAATTCATCGATTCTTTCACCAGTACCAATGAATTTGATTGGTGCACCAGTTTCAGCTACTGCAGAAAGAGCTCCTCCCCCTTTAGCGGTACCGTCTAGTTTTGAAATGATAATGGAACCGATATCAGTAGCTTGTGAGAATGCTTTAGCTTGCTCTCCTGCCTGTTGACCTATTGTACCGTCAATAACGAGGATGGATTCATCAGGTTCAATGATCTTATCCAACTTGTTCATTTCCTCAATTAGATCCTCTTCGTTCTTATGCCTACCTGCAGTATCGAAAATAATGATTTTCTGGTTTTTAAAGTGTTTCAAACCTTTTTCTGCAAGGTCTAATGCATCCTTGTTGTCAGGGTCTCCATAAAGCTGGATTTGCATGTCTTCAGTAAGTTGCCTTAACTGTTCATACGCTGCAGGTCTCCATGTGTCTGTACATACAACTGCTGGAGAGAAACCTTTTCTTTGCAAATATTTGCATAATTTACCGATTGTGGTGGTTTTACCACTACCTTGCAATCCTAAGAACAATATCTTGAATGGCTTTTTATTGATTTCAAGCTCTTTAGCTTCGCTGCCTAAGAGATTGACCATCTCTTCATAGATAATTGTGATTACATGTTCCCTTGGGGTGATTCCTTTAGGTGGCTCTTCATTAAGTGCACGGTCTTCGATTGTTTTGGATAATTTTAATACAAGCTGGATGTTTACGTCTGATTGGATTAAAGCTCTTTGAATGTCTTTAACTACTTCCTTTACAACCTTCTTGTCAATAACACTCATTCCAGCCAATTTTTTCATGGTGTTTGTAAGGTTTTCTCCTAAACTTCCTAACATTGACATAATATCTCTCCGATATTTTTTGATAATGGATTAAATAATTATAATTTTTTTATCACTATTTCTGTTTCAATTCTCTAAAACAAAATAATAGTTTATCTTATTAACTTTAATGTATAAATTAATATTATATAAAAGT
>JAZNRM010000069.1:0-3857 GCA_045590695.1 Methanobrevibacter sp. | reverse complement strand
GTTAAATCGTTATAAATAATTATAAATCGTTATAAATTATTACAAAAGAGAAAAAATTAGTTGAAACTGTAATAATTATTCTATTCTCCACTATCTTGGGATGTTATTCTATCGTATAAGATCTCAAGTGTCTCTTCACGCTTGTCCTTTTTCAATTCGCACTCCCACACAGTAAGAACGGTCCATCCCATCGCTTTAAGCTCTGCCTGATTTCGTGCATCACGTTCCCTGTTTCTATAGAGTTTCTCCTCCCAATATTCAACATTGGACTTTGGCATTTTAGCATACTTGCATCCTTCATGAAGATGCCAGAAACAGCCATGAACAAAGACAGCAGTCTTATACTTCGGCAATACAACATCAGGACGCCCAGGATACCTTTTATCATTCTTACGGAATCTAAGCCCTCTTGCAAAGAGGTACTTACGAACAAGAATTTCTGGCTTAGTATCCTTGCCTCTGATCCTTGACATGATGTAACTTCGGGTCTCCTTGCTAAATTTGTCAGCCATGAAATCATCTCTAAAAAAAAAACATCCTTGATGAAAATAAAAAAAATTATTTATATTTGAAACTTGGCATCAATTCCAATTTGAATTTATTCAATTCATGGAGGTAATCAATTCTTTCTTTTGTCTTTTTATCACTAATTTCACCAGTTCGTATATACTTATCCAATACATCATAAGTAAATCCAAGCTTCTCTTCATCAGATTGATCAGAGAGTCCATCAATCGGTACTTTGTTAACTAACTCATCAGGTAAATTAAGGCTTCTTCCTATTTCCTTAACTTCAGTTACAGTTAGGTTTGAAAGTGGTGAAAAGTCACCTGCTCCATCACCATATCTTGTTGCATAACCTACCCAATCTTCAGATAGATTGCAATTGTTAGCAACCCTACCATTATTGCTTTGACTTACTGCATATAAAACAGACATCCGGATTCTAGGTGGAAGGTTTATCATGGTCTGTTCGGATATTTCAATATCAGATTTAATCATTTGATCCAATACACCATTTACAGCATCCTTGACATTGATTATGTAATGCTTTATGCCTAAATGATTTACAAGAAGCTTTGCAAAATCTATGTCTGATTGAACATCATTAGGCATGAGGACTCCTATTACTCTGTCTCTTCCTAAAGCCTCTACACATAAGGCAGCAACTACAGAGCTATCCTTACCTCCAGAGATGCCTACAACAGCATTGCAACCTTTTCCGTTTTCTTCAAAGAAATCCCGAATCCATTTAATGCACTGATCTTTAGCATCAGATGCATCAAATTCGTAATCTTTACTGATAATATCTCCTCACATATAGTTTTAAAAATAGATTATTTTCAAATAATAATTTCAATTTTTTATATAATAAACTTTTTTAAAAAAATTAAAATCATAAGAATAAGTTAAATTAAAAAAAATAGTAATAAAAATAGAAAAATAGAATAAAAAATTAAAAATTTAAAAAATAGAATTAAAAAAGTAGATAAAAAAATAAAGAAAAGAGAAAAGTTATCTGTTTTCTCTTAACCAAGTTGCTCCAGCTTCCAAAACCTTTAAGTTTACATCAATGAGTTTTGGTTTAGCTGCAAAGGTATCCTTAATACCGTTTTCAAATGCTTCTTTAGATAAGATAGGGCTATCTGCACCTAATTCCATTAAAGCACCTAAGATTGCAGTGTTCATAGCCTTTGCATTACCTACTTCAGTTGCAATAGCTCTTGCTGGAATAGCAATGATCTCAACATCATCCTTGACATGAAGATTATCCTTATTGTAATCTCCTGCACGGGAATCGTATAGGATTATTCCTTTTTCCTTAACGTCTATTGAGTATTTTTCCAAAGCAGGCTTGTTCATTGCAATTAATATATCACATTCTTCCACTACTGGAGAACCGATGGTTTTAGCTGAAATGGTTACAGAACAGTTGGAAGTTCCACCTCTTTGTTCTGGTCCATAACTTGGGTACCAAGACACTTCCTTACCTTCACTGCATGCTGCTTGAGCAAGGGTGAGACCGGTACTTAATACTCCTTGACCACCAAAACCTACTATTTTAACCTTGATGTCATCAAAGTCCTCTTCGATTTCCTTGATTTCCTTGCTTCTGTCAATTCCAAAGACCTTATCAAGGGTTTCAATTGAAAAATCACTTACAGGTCTTTCTTTAGGTTCTCTTTCTTTGGATAAATCCCTAAATCTTTTTACAGGGAATTCCTTACCCATTTCATTTACCAAGAAGTCTTCAACACCTTTAACATCTCTTCTAATATTGGTTGGACAAGGTGATAAAACTTCAACGAAAGCATAACCTTTACCTTCCTTTTGAATCATTAAAGCTTTTTTAATAGCTATTTTAGCTTTTCTAATAAGCTTCGGATTTGCTAAGGACACTCTTTCAATGAATACAGGCGCCTTTAAGTTATCCAATAATTCACATAAGTGCAATGGATATCCTGCAAAGTTAGCGTCTCTTCCGTTTTGACAGGTTACAGTCTTTTCACCAATCAAGGTTGTTGGTGCCATTTGACCACCAGTCATTCCGTAAACAGTGTTGTTTACAAAGAAAACAGCTAATTTTTCTCCACGGTTAGCAGCTTGCAATGTTTCATTCAAACCGATTGAAGCTAAATCCCCATCTCCTTGATAGCTCATTACAATAGCATTGTCTTCCGCTCTTGAAATACCAGTAGCCACTGCAGGAGCTCTTCCGTGTGCAGTCTGTACATTACCGCAATTGAAGTAGTAATAACCGAATACAGCACATCCTACAGGAGAAATCATTACGGATCTTTCCTGAATATCCAATTCATCCATCACTTCTGCAATCAATTTATGTAAGATACCATGACCGCAACCAGCGCAGTAATGAGTATTGTAAATGTCATTTCCTTTTCTAGGGAAGCTGTCATATAAGGATTCTGGTTTTTTAATAACTTTTTCTTCGATTTCACTCATTTGAACTTTTTCAGTGTTTTCATCAGTTACTTTAATATTATCCATTCTTTCACCTCCCTAATCTACAACCCTATGATTATAATAGTTATCATTGTCTAATTCTTCCTGATATTCCTTATCATTTAGGTAGCTTGCATCATAATCCTTTTCGTCACTGTGAACCTTATGACGTTCATCGATTCCTACCATCTTATAGATTTCATTTAGAATATCCTTTAGCTCAATTACATTTCCACCCATTCTGTTTACCAAATGGACATCATCGTAATTAGCTGCTGCCTTAACGTCTTCTCTTAATTGACCGTTACTCATTTCAACGGAAACAAATTGTACACCTTTATCTGCCAATTCCTTAATTCTTTTCTCTGGGAATGGGAATAATGTGATTGGTCTTAAGAGACCTAACTTAATGCCTTTTTCTCTTGCAACATCAACAGCAGTTCTGGATAATCTGCTGCTTGTTCCATAAGCTACAATGACAATTTCAGCATCTTCAACCATGTACTCTTCATAGACAACTTCATTTTGCCTGATTGTTTCATACTTTTCCTGAATTTGGAAGTTGAAATCCTCTAATTGATTGAAGTCAAGGAAAATTGAAGTCACTAAATTGTTCATGGTTTCCTTATTGCCTCTTACAGCCCATGATTCATCAATTTCAGGATTAACGGCTTCAGTTGGGAATCTTAAAGGTTCAGCCATTTGACCTAATACAGCATCAGCAAGGACTACAACAGGGTTTCTGTATTTGTTTGAAAGCTCAAATGCCTTCATGGTGAAGTCACACATTTCCTGAACGCTGTTAGGTGCCAATACTATATTCCTATAGTTTCCGTGACCTCCACCTTTTACAATTTGATTGTAATCTCCTTGTTCAGGACCTATATTACCTA